>RDYC01000096.1 GCA_004293295.1 Bacteroidota bacterium | reverse complement strand
CCAATAACCAATTAATGGGGTTTATTGAATTAATGCCGGAGTCAATGGTGATATCAGTAGGTGGATTATCTGTAGAAAGTTGTGTTTTGCCGGGAAATAAAAACGAAGGATACTGCAAAGAAAAGCTAAGAATATCACAACTATGGCCTTGCTCTTTAAATGCCATGGCTAACCGTTCGTTGTAAGTTGCCAGTCCACCGCGTAAAGGGAAAGCAGGCCCGATAATGAGAATCTTTTTACTATTATGCGTCAAATCCAAGTTTCTGTTTTATTCCGTAAGTGTTTCGTTCTGAAGAGTTTCTGGAAATCATTTCGCCAATAAATCCGGCTAAAAACAACTGAACACCAATAATGAGCAACACCAACGAAAGGTAAAATAAGGGTTGCTCAGTAACTCCACGTTGTTCTATTTGGTTTGCAGCATTGGTTATTTTTTCGCCTATAAGTACACAAGTAATTATAAAACCGGTGAAAAAACTCAGGGTTCCAAGCACACCAAAAAAGTGCATGGGTTTTTTGCTGAATTTGCTCACAAAAAAAATGGTTAATAAATCTAAAAAGCCATTAATAAACCGTTCAAGCCCAAACTTGGTAATGCCATACTTTCTTTCGCGGTGTTGAACTTCTTTTTCGGTTATTTTGGTAAAACCGGCCCATTTGGCAATAACCGGAATGTAGCGGTGCATTTCGTTATACACTTCAATGTTTTTAACCACTTCGCTGCGGTAACTTTTAAGTCCACAATTAAAATCGTGTAGGTTGTTTATCCCACTCATTTTACGTGTTGCCCAGTTAAATAGTTTGGTTGGAATGGTTTTGCTCAGTGGGTCGTAACGCTTTTTTTTCCATCCACTTACAATATCGAAACCATCATCTACAATCATTTTATACAAATCCGGAATCTCGTCAGGGGAGTCTTGCAAATCAGCATCCATGGTAATAACCACGTTACCTTTAGTTTCATGAAAGCCAACATTTAATGCAGCACTCTTGCCATAATTTCTTCTGAAACGAATGCCCCTGATGCGTTTGTTCTTTTGATGTAACTCTTCTATTACCTGCCACGATTTATCTTTACTTCCATCATCAATCATGATAACCTCGTAACTGTATAAATGCTTTTCCATTACTTGTTCAATCCAACTTACCAATTCAGGTAACGACTCTTCCTCGTTAATTAACGGAATTACAACAGATATATCAACAGTATTTTGCATGCAGGTTTATTCGAAAGTTTTAGGTTCTTTTTTAACAAATATGGATGCGATTAATGCATACACAAGCATTTGAAACATGGTACCAAGTGCACCAAAAACAGTCATCATTAATGGGTTCGAGAACTTTTTAACCATGTTCAAGGTCATTTCAATCTCTTCATCACTTTTTCCGGCTTTCGTTAACTCTTCTGCTTGGGTGTCTAAAATTTTCTGAAAAATCTCAGGATTTATGTACGTAAAAAACAAATAAGTAAAGAAGCTGATGATTAATGCTGCCGGTAACGCTGTTATTAGCATAAAACCAAGGGATTGTCCATAACTCATAATGCCATCCATTTCTTGATCTCTGCGTGTTTTTCCGGCAATTAACATGATGAATATGGAAGCAATAATGGATATCAGCAGTTGAATAACCCCAATTAAACTCCATTTCCCATCTGCTGAATCCGGGTTAATCAGGTAAAAAAGCATGGTTAGTGCGATATTGCTCAAGGCTAAAATTAAACCAAATTTAAGAGCCAAAGGCCAAGGCGATTTATTTTCCATAGTGAAATAGTTAGTTTTTTTTCAAATAAAGGAAAAATTAGCCATTATAACGAAGAGGGCCTTTAATTTAATATTAGATTCGCATCCATAGAATTCATAAAACTAACTTAAAATTGCAACACATCATTACTTTAACAGACCAAATGGGTAGGGAAGTTAACGTACCTTTTCCTCCTAAGCGCATTGTTTCATTAGTGCCCTCTCAAACAGAATTGTTATATAGTTTAGGCTTAAATGAGGAAGTAGTAGGGCAAACATTATTTTGTATTCATCCCGAGCAAATGCACCAATTAAAACCCAGGGTTGGTGGAACCAAAAATTTTAAGCTAGAAAAAATACAACAACTCAACCCCGACCTGATTATCGGGAACATGGAGGAAAATGAAAAAGCAGGTATTGAATTATTGGCCCGGCATTATCCCGTTTGGATGAGCAACATCAAAACCTTTGATGAAGCAATATCCATGATAAATAGCATTGGTACAATGGTGAATAAACAAGCCGAAGCCAACCAATTAATCAACCTTATCACTACTTCCTTTGCAGCATTATTGCCGGCTGCCGAGGCTACAACGGTACTTTATTTTATTTGGCGAAAGCCTTGGATGGTGGCTGGTAGAGATACTTTTATTGGCAATATGCTGGCTAAACTTGGGTTGATTAATGCATGTAATGGGCCTGATGCTCGTTACCCAACTTTAACTGATGATGAAATTGTTGCATTAAATCCCGGAGTTATTTTTTTATCAAGCGAGCCTTATCCGTTTAAACACAAGCATTTAGATGAATTAAAGGCACTTTGCCCACAGGCTAAAATACAACTGGTTGATGGCGAAATGTTTAGTTGGTATGGAAGCAGGTTATTGCATGCGGCCAACTACTTTAAACAATTATTAGTAGAGCTAAATAGCCAGAAATAAATTAATCTTGCTGCTTAATACTTAATGACAAATAAATTTAAAGCTTGGCTGGCCTTTACAGGTGTTGCCTTTTTTTGGGGTACAACCTTTTTAGCCATTCGCATCGGTGTGCAAAGCATGCCTCCTTTTTTAATGGCGGGCCTAAGGCATTTTATAGGTGGCCTGCTAATATGTAGTTTTTTTTTAATTAAAGGATACGCTTTGCCAACATGGCCGCAGTTTAAAGTGTATATCATTAATGGAGTATTGATGTTGGCCATAGGCAACGGCTTAGTAACTTGGGCAGAGATGCACATCAGTAGCGGCCTGGCCGCATTAATTTGTGCGCTAACTCCATTAAGCATCATTGGGGTAAACAGGGTTTTTGGTTTACATAAAGAAAAGTTGGGTTTGCAAGCTTTGTTGGGTATATTGATTTGCTTGGTAGCCCAAGTCATTATTTTCAGGGATAATCTTAAAGAACTGGCCAATCCTAATTATGTAATAGGTATAATATTTATTGTGATTGCCATTATTGGTTGGGGTATTGGTAGCATTTACAGTAAAAATAAACAAACCGGAATTAACCCGTTTTATGGCGCAGGTCTTCAGATGATTTCAGCCGGAGTTATTCTACTGGTATTTGGCACCGGCATGGGAGAGTGGCCCGCATTTAAGCCTACCATGGAAGGGATTTACTCGGTAATTTACTTGGTGATATTTGGCAGTTTAATTGGTTACGGTAGTTTTATGTACGTGCTTAAACAACTACCGGCAACCATCGTAAGTACTTATGCTTATATCAATACCATTGTTGCGGTGATACTTGGGTGGCTTTGGCTTGACGAAAAACTGAACTTATCAATAGGTATTGCGGTAGTATTAACAATAGTTGGGGTTTGGTTGGTAAACAGGAGTTTTAATGCCAACAATACCTCAAAGTAAATAATATCAACTGTTTATCAATTCTTTGGCAGCTTCAATTACTTTAGCCGATGGATTTGCTCCGTGCATCATTCGTGCAATTTCTTCTATACGTGCGTTGTTTTGTAAGGTAAGAATATGGGTGAACGTGTTATTTTTTTCAGCAGTTTTGTAAACATACAAATGGTTATCGGCCTTGCTCGCAATTTGTGGCAGGTGCGTAATGGCAATAACCTGATGTTTCGCAGCATGCTGCTTCATCACCTTGCTCACTTTTAAAGCAGTTTCTCCGCTGATTCCGGTATCAATTTCATCAAACACAATGGTTGGCAGGGCTATTTTATCACTAATCAGGGATTTGATGCACAACATCAATCGGCTTAGTTCCCCGCCACTTGCTACTTTATTAATTGGTTGAAATTGACTACCATTGTTTGCCGCAAAACGCAACTCCACCTGATCAATACCAAAGTAATGCAGGGTGGTTTTTACTTCTTGGCTTAAGCTGATTTTTGCATCTGCCATTTGAACTTGAGCCAATAACCGATTAACGGTGTTTTCCATCTCAGGAATGGCTTTTTTGCGTTTTTCGCTAATGGCCTTTGCTTGGGATAAGAGCTTTGTGTGCTGCTTGTCGCACTCGGCTTGCATGCTTGC
>RDYC01000095.1 GCA_004293295.1 Bacteroidota bacterium | reverse complement strand
CATGCTTGAATAAGGTATCAGTAATATCTTCAATTGTGCACCTGTGCTGTCTTGTTGTGCAAAAAGCCGAAAGCAAGTTAATATCGCCCAACTGAAAATGAAACTTTTCCTAAGCATATTATTTAATAAATAAACCAATAATGTCATTGCCAAAAATGAGTACCATAAGAGAAAGTAAAATAACCATTCCAACAGTTTGAATTCTTTCCATTGCCTTTGTGGTTAATGGTTTTCCGGTAATCATTTCCAATAAAAGTAATACCACATGCCCACCGTCTAATGCCGGTATTGGTAAAATATTCATAAAGGCAAGCCCAAGAGAAATTAAGGCAGTCATTAACCAAAAATTTAGCCAATCCCATGTTGGGCCATAAAATTTGGCAATCCCGATTGGGCCTTGCACAGCTTTACTTACTGCGATGTCTCCATTAAAAATTTTACCCCAACCGGCTATTTGGTTATAAATGGTTTGGTAAGCTTCATTTGCTCCTGCTGGAATGGCTTGCATTAATGAGTACTTCGTGGTATCAATCTGCCATGTCATATCATAAGGGTAGAAACCGATGGTACTGTCCTTACTTACTTTAACAGTTAAACTTATCGTATCATTACCTCTAACAGTGGTTAATATTGCTTGTTGGCCTGCCTTTTGTTTTAAAGCGGGCTGAAATTCATCATAACAAATAGTAGGCACTGAATCAACCATAATGATGTGGTCATTGGGTTTTAACCCGGCATCTTCGGCAGGACTTGAAGATGCATGCGTGGCATAAACAAGGTACCTCGCTTTGCTTTTGTCAACTGATCAAGGTAGTTGTCAGGAAAAGTAATGGTGGTATCCACTCCATTTCTATTGATGGCATACATAGGTGGCTTTTGTCCTAGTAGAATTTCACTATTCAGGGCATCGTTAAAGTATACGATGGTTTTACCATTAACACCAATTAGTTGGTCGCCTGTTTTAAAGCCATAACTTTTAGCCAATTCATTTGGAACGATCCCATGTTTTAGCGATTTGTTGAGCAAGTTTTCTTCACCGTAAGTAAACTTTATTGCAGCAAAAATTATGATACCCGCAATCACGTTCATTACAACTCCCCCAACCATTACGATTAATCTTTGCCAAGCTGGTTTACTTCTAAATTCCCAAGGTTCTGCAGGCTTAGCCATGGCTTCTGTGTCCATGCTTTCATCTATCATTCCGGCAATTTTCACATAGCCACCTAAGGGTAGCCAACCAATACCGTATTCTGTTTCGCCAATTTTTATACTGAATAGCTTTTTACCCCAAGCATCAAAAAAAAGGTAAAACTTCTCTACTTTTATGCCAAAGGCTCTTGCTGCCCAAAAGTGGCCAAGTTCGTGTAAAATTACCAATATTGAAATGCCCGTTATCAGTTGGGCCGCCATAATTAATCCTTGCATGTATTATTTTTGATTAAGGTGGTGCAAAAGTAGGGGATTATTGCCACAGATGAACACTCAAATTTTATTGCGCTTCAACGGTTTAATATAGAGCAGGTTACCCGTTAAAGCAATGATAACGCAATTTTACGTGTTTCCGTATCTGTTTCAATGTAGTCGTTTAGGGTTGGGTTTGCCATATATTTTACCAAATTCATACATTTTTCGTTGAGTTCAGCAATTTGTAAAAAGCCTATTTTATCTTGTAAAAAGGCATCAACAGCAATTTCGTTGGCTGCGTTTAATATACAAGCCATATTTCCACCTTTATTCATGGCTTCATAAGCTAAGAATAAGTTGCGGAAAGTTTCTTGATCCGGTTCTTCAAAAGTTAAGGTGTTTGTTTCAGTAAAACTCATTCGCTTAAACTCCGTTTTTACACGCTCTGGAAAAAAGAAGGCATAATGGATGGGTAGTTTCATATCCGGTAACCCCATTTGGGCTTTAATGCTTCCATCATTAAATTCAACCATGCTGTGTATAATGCTTTGGGGGTGAACCACTGCTTTAATTTGCGAGCCTTTAACCCCAAATAACCATTTGGCTTCAATCACTTCAAGGCCTTTATTCATGAGTGTTGCAGAGTCAATGGTGATTTTTGCACCCATGCTCCAATTGGGATGTTTAAGTGCCTGAGCTTTGGTAATATTGGCCAAGTCTTTTCTTGTTTTTCCCCTAAAGGGTCCACCACTTGCGGTAAGAATTATTTTATCTATGGTGTCTAAGTCTTCACCCACTAAACACTGAAAAATTGCCGAATGTTCTGAATCAACAGGAATCAAATTTACTTTGTTTTCCAAACACAAGGATGTGATTAGTTCTCCGGCCACAACCAAGGTTTCTTTGTTGGCCAAAGCAATGCGTTTTTTGTTTTCAATGGCCTTTATAGTTGGTAATAGTCCACTATATCCAACCATTGCAGTAAGTACAGTATCGGCAGAGGTAATTTCCATTACTTCTGCAATGGATTTACTGCCTGCAAATACTTTAATATCATCATTGGCCAATGCTTCTTTTACTTGCAGGTACTTACTTTCATCAGCAATAACCACATGGTTGGGGTTAAACTCCTTTGCTTGAGCAATTAACAGGTCTGCATTTGAGTTAGCCGTTAGCACTTCAATGCTAATGCGCTCTTTTTGTTCGCGGGCAATTTCCAAGGCTTGGGTGCCAATGGAACCTGTACTACCAAGTATCGCAATCTTTTTTTTTGGTGTCATATCAACAAGCAAGGTACGTAGCGTTTATTTATAATGAAACAATGTGCGCAAATAAGTAATTATAAAATAAAGCAACAATATAAGATTTATGCCAATAATTGTTTGGGTAATTATTGTTTTGTTTGCATTTAACCACCTTTTGTTTTCTGGTGTTAAGTGGGCAATATCAGCGTGTGAAAGCCAATTGAGGGTGGCAATTGAGGCAAAGAAAACAAGCAAGAGCGCGATATGTAAAATTAATCTGAATTTCAAATGCGTTATTTTGGCTGACTTTCTATGTAAGGCGTTAATTTATCGGCAATATTACGGTCGTTGCTTAATCGGGGTACTTTGTTTTGCCCACCAAGTTTTCCTTCGCTTTTCATGTATTCAACAAATGCGGTCTTTTTTAAGGAGCGAAGCACAAGGGGACGTAATATGCCACCAGCAATTAAATCTTTGTAATAAATGTTTTTTTGTTGCAATGCCTCATCTACTTTCAACGCAAAGGCGTCCAAACTATTGGGCTTTTTGTTAAACTCTACAAACCACTCATGGTATGGTAAACCCTTGTTTGGTGGATTAACCTGTGGGGCAACCGTAAACTCTGTAATTTCAACACCTGTTTCTTTGGCCGCATAAAGCAATGCATGCTCTACCTCTTCACCAATTACGTGTTCACCAAATGCTGAGATATAATGTTTGATTCTACCGGTTACCAAAATGCGGTAAGGGTTTTTTGAAATGAATTTAACAGTATCGCCAATGTTGTAGCCAAACAAACCCGCATTGGTGTTTAAAATCAATACATAATTGGTGTTTAACTCAACATCTTTCAGGCTTATCCGGGTAGGGTTTTCATTAAAAAATTCTTCTACTGGAATAAACTCATAAAACATGCCATTATTGGTTAACAATAAAAGCCCCTTTTCGCGTTGGCTATCCTGATAGGCAATAAAACCTTCACTTGCAGGGTAGGTTTCTATGGTGTTTATTTTTCTGCCAATGCTTTCTTCTATTTTTTTGCGGTAAGGCTCAAAGTTAACCCCACCATAAACAAACAAGGAAAAATTAGGGAAAATGTCTTTTATTTTTTGTCCTTTGTTCAGTTCAGTAAGTAAGTCAAAATACATTTGCACCCAAGGCGGAATGCCGCTAATCAGGGTCATGTTTTCATGCAATGTTTCTTGCACAATGGCCCTTACTTTTTGTTCCCAATCATCAATGCAATTGGTTTGATAGCTGGGCATTTGGTTGCCTCTTAAATAACCTGGTACGTGGTGGTTTACAATGCCACTTAAACGGCCTGTTAGTATCCCATTTTTTTTATCCAAGGCAGGGCTTCCTGACAAGAAAATTAGTTTGCCATCAACAAAATCAGCATGACCGGTTTCTGCAATATAACCCAATAGTGCATTGCGTGCGGAGTTGATGTGATAGGGAATGGAATCTTTGGTGATTGGAATGTATTTAACACCCGATGTTGTTCCGCTTGTTTTTGCTAAATAGATTGGTTTACCGGGCCAAAGCACGTTGGCTTCTCCATTGGCTGTTCTATCAAAGTAGTGTTTTAAACCCTCGTAATCCCTAACAGGAACTTGTTGCTTAAAATCCTCATAGGTTTTAACAGATGAAAATTTATGGTCGGTGCCAAAAGCGGTGTTTTTTGCAGTAGCTATGAGGGTATTAAAAATTTGTTGTTGCTTTACTAAAGCAATAGAAGCATCTTTCTTTACCTTTTTTGTAATGTATTTGGCAAAAGGTTTTGCCAGTAAAGATTTTAAACCCATAGTTGCAAAAGTACTTAAACCAATTAAAGCATGGCTATGTTTTTTCTAAATTATTAACTTAACGGCTACACCAATAAAAGCTTAATAGCCATTAAGCACTTTTTCTTTGGGATACTTCACTTCAAAGCTAAACCTTACCAAGGTTGATTTTTCGGCTTCAAGTGTTATCGTCCAACTGAGTTTTCCGGTAGTTTCGTCAAAGGTTGCGTTTCCCGGTTGAAGGAGTTTAACCTCAATTTCTTTATCAGTACTTACCGGAATTTGGTCTTCAATAACAATGGTTATAGGTTCTTTGCGGGTATTTCTAATGCTAATTTCCCAAGTATTGAGTTCTTTTTTATTACCACCTACATAGGTGCTGCTGCTAAAATCTTTCAACAATTTACGTTGAATTTGTATGCGTTTATCTCTGCCTAAAGAAATTAACATGGAATCGCTTGTGGTTCCATTGATAAAGGTTTTACCTATAAAACCACCATCATAATAAACATTGGCTTCGCCACTCACTTGGTTTACCAAATCATTGCCTGATACTTTTGCGGTTACAAACGCATCCTTATCCAGTTTTGGAACAGATCCGTAAGCATATTGG
>RDYC01000094.1 GCA_004293295.1 Bacteroidota bacterium | reverse complement strand
TGCTTGCGCTATTTAAAGTACCAGATGTGCCAGTTAAAGTACCTCCTGCATTGATGCTTAAACCATTACAAGCTGCAGTTACACCCGTTGGTATAGTTACATTTACACCTGTTGCAATGGTAGCGCTGTTGGTAATATCAGGAATAATACCGCCTTCCCAAGTTGCTGTTTCATTCCAATTTCCTGTTTGAATGGCAATAATTGTTGGAGATAGTGGGTTTATACCAGAATTTGTTCCAATGTGAAAATCATCAAACATGGCACCACCTGATAGATTTGCATTAGAGAAATCCCTGTTTGCCTCCGGTCTTGAGTTTGTTCCTGACCCAGATTGGGTGGTACCTCCGGCTACAGCAGTTGCCTTGGTTACTTTTAATTGAGTTACATCACTAACTGCACCAATTCCTGCACCAATTAAACGAAGCGATAACGTTGTTGAAATAACCGGGGTAAAACCAGGTGAAGATGAGATTGTCCAAAAACTATTGGTTCTCCTGTTAATGGTGGTTGAACCATCTAAAAAAGACGGAACATCTGTAAAACCAACAATATTGGTATGACGTACGGTTAAATTTCCCCCAGTGGTAAAACTACCTCCGTTTAAGCTAAACAATACACTGCGTTCACTAGATACCGTTGATAATGGAAACCCGGAAGCATAATCAAATGCAGGTAAAATAGATGTATTATACCAACGGGTAAAGGATCCATTGGTTGCTAACTGCACAAACCCATTAGTTCTGGAAAGGGTGCCTGGAGCAACTGCTGATAAACCAACCGTGATATTATTGGTGCCCATGTTTAAATTTCCGGCAGTAAGTGCCAATGTTCCTGTTACCGTTATATTTCTATTTGAAACTACCCCTTGAGCATCATTTATTGTTAAGTTAAAAAGTGTTTGTGCTCCGCTTGGCATTTCATTAGCTGAACCTGTTTGTAAGGCAGTCGCTGAAGGTCCGTAAACGTAACTCGGGTTACCAAAAGTGGTAATTATTGAAGGCAATGTAGAGAAACTGCCTGAGGCTGTGGTTTCGTTTAACCCTCCAATTGTTATTCTTCCGCGATAAGTGGCAGCTCCTATTTGAATATTTGTGCCTGTATTGGTCACATTTCCGGTTTCTAATGTTACATTTTCTAATGCCCATGTGCCCGTATTGGTAAAGTTAGCACCACTTGCATTGGCTACTCTTAATGTTAACAAATTGGTTGTTCCAGAACCAGAAATACCTTGTGCAGTTGTGCCTATTAGATTTAGACTACCGATACCCGGAGGGGCCGTAAGACCAGGTGAGGTGCCTGATATCACACCATTATTCACAATATTACCAAGTACATTTAGCGCTCTTCCGGTTGGTACAGCTCCGGTGATGATGAAAGCATCTGCATCTAAGGTAAGATTACCATTTACAGTTAAGTCAGCCAACAAACGGCACTGACGAGAAGTATTTACGGATATGTTGTTAGATAATGTTAAATGATGAATAGGGATAGCAATATTCAATCCGAATCCGCTATTGGTGGCAAATGCGCCTCCAGATGGTGCTGCCAGCGTGTTACCAATGATAAAAGTACCGCCTGTAACACTTTTTACACCTCCCGCAGCAATCGTAATAGCTGTTCCACCACCGCCTGAATGTGGATCTAGAATTTCAATACTACCACTTGTCATGGTAAAAGTTGAATTGGCCTGAATATTTAATATATTGATAAACTGGCTTAAATTATTGGCTGCTTGTGGATCCAAGGTTAACCTTCCTCCAGCCACAATAAGCTGGCATGTAGGACTGCTATTTACCAAAAGTCCACCAAGAATATTTAACACGCCTCCATTAAGTCGCATAACGCTTTGAAAATTCATATTCCCAGCAGCGAAAATGCCACCTGTACCAATGCTCAACGTTCCAGCATCAATTCTCAATTCTCCGGTAAGGTTTAACGTTTGATTGGTTACAAATGCTGGAACAACACCAATATTTGCACTTGCATTATTAAGCCAAAAACGGGCACCAAAAGCTGAAGCTAAAGTAACCGTAGTGGTATGTAAAGAATTAAAAACCAATGGTGCTGATATTTTTAACGTACCGGATGTGGCCACCAAACGTTGTGTTGCCGTATAGGTAGATGTTGCATTGGGCTGGGTAATCACCCTCAAGATTTCTAAGGTATTGTCAACAACAAAAGGAGCCACACCGCCTTTAGTAACGGAAATAAAAGGCATTTCACACGTTGGCCCTGTTCCGGTAATGGTACCATTGGAAGTACCAAAAAACACCGTCTGCACCGATGCGGTCGTTAACATATCAAAGGTTCCATTTACAATTAAATTTCCCGGCAAGGTACTTGCGGTGGTGTTGCCTCCAATATTTAACACATGGGGTAATGTGGCATTACCAGTTCCAATACCAGCTGTAAAAGTCCCAGAAGGATTCACAATTACATCGCCATTTACAGTAAATACTTGTTGCACGGTTGAATTCCAATAATTTAATGTACCGTTTACAATTAGGGTTCCACAAGAAATAGGAGTAGCATCCAAGGTAACAATATGACCTGTTGAGATTTCAGCACTATCCTGAGCACTAGGCACGGCTAACGTATTCCAAATCAAAGGATCGTTCCAATTACCGCCTGAGGTGGTAAAGAATTTAGAAGCCGGTAAGGTAGTACCCTGCCCATCACTAGGTGCAGAAATACTTTCTCTTACTGCATAAACACGCCAATCGTAAGTGGTATTGGCTATGAGATTGGTAGCAGCAAACGTGGTTGTATTAGGAAAAAGTTGTGCTTGAAAAGTGTATGTTGCCCCTCCATCAGTTGAGCGATAAATTGCATAAGCGGTTTCGTTGCTTACGTCCGTCCAACTTAAATCCATGGAAGTAGTGGTGATGTTTGAAACTGTAATAAAACCGGGGTCGCTCACTGGTGTTGGAGTCCAAGTATATGACCTTTGAGAGCCTGGTGTTCTACCCACCAATGGAAGAATATCACCGACAGGTGCAACATTTGCCGTACTCACCGATGTGGAAGCCGTGTTGGTTGAGGTGTTTACATGTTGGAATATATTTGTTCCAGTAAATTGAAAGCCAACGTTGTAGTTCATTCCCAAAGCCAGTAAATTGGCCATACGTCCGTAAACATATTCTATTGCCCCATTATTTTCATAAAGCCTTACTTGAAAAGTATTTGAATCGGAACTGGTGCCATTAAAATTGATGGCCATGTTTAAGTACTCAATCACAAACACCCTATTAGGTTGTGAGCCAAATACTTTAGTTTGTACCTTACCATTCTGACTGGTTCCCATGCCATTGTTGCCTGTTGCAGTGAGAAATGGCGTTAAACGGGAAGAAAATGCGGTACCTCCAAATGTTGCGCCTGAAAAGGTTTGTGCTGTATTACTCAATCCAACCCAACCATTTGAGGTGGCATTAAACCTATTTATTCGGACTCCATTAAACCAAAAATCAAAAGGAATGGTATCAAGCGCACCTGTTTGGTTGTTTAAGCTACCTCCTACTTGAACCTCAAAACCGCTAGTGAGGCTAATATCATCAACAATACTTCCCGCTGACCTGTTTATTGAAGCCGTGTTGCTTGTGCTAAATACATAGTTATTAATGCTTTGTCCAATACCAGCATGAAAACAGCCAGTAAAAATCAGTAAAATAAATAACCGTTTAAAGTTGAGAGTATACATATTTAAGTCCATTTAAATTTTGTTTTTAATGATATTCTAATACACTAAATAAAAAGCAGCCTGAAATTGATTCCAATTTCACCCACTTTTTGTCATTTACAATTTTACTACATATTATTGAATGTTCAATAGATAAATATCATTATATGTTAAAATTTACTTTAACTTCTTTAACAATTATATGGATGGCAGTTTTTACGCCAATTGCTGTGTTTTCAAACAATCCAGATATTGATGCCATTGAATATCGCTTAACTATTGATGCACGCGCTGTATTGAACTCGGGAATATCGGCAAAAGCGCAAGTTTACTTGCGTAAGGCCGATTCAACCCAAAGTGTAACCTTTGATTTGTTAGGTTTTACCATTGATAGCATCCGCATAAACAACGATTCTGCGTCTTTTTCGAGGCTGGAAGAAAAACTAACCATAAACCTACCAAGCACAGATAGTGTAGTTGTAGATATTTATTACCATGGTATCCCACAAAAGGATGAAACGTGGGGTGGATTTATTATCAACGGCCAGTATGCCTTTAATATGGGTGTAGGCTTCACTTCTGAACCACATAATTTTGGAAGGGCGTGGTTTCCTTGTTTTGATAATTTTACAGATTCTTGAAAATATTTGAAAATGTTTT
>RDYC01000093.1 GCA_004293295.1 Bacteroidota bacterium | reverse complement strand
TTTTTTAAATACAACGGCATACAATGTTTTGTCATCACCCGGGCAAATATCATCGCCACGCAAATACACTTGAATTTTGGTGGTTGCATCTTGTATCACCAAAAAACAAGCTTTTCCCATATCACGCACGCTCATTAATCGGCCGGCAATACTCACATTTTTATATTCAATTTTCTGATTTTCGTAGTTGTCTAAAATTTCCCTGGCCGAAACATTGACTTCAAAGGTTTCTGCCGGGTAGGCATTAATCCCAAGTTTTTCAAGTTCTGCCAGCTTGTTTCTGCGTAAAATCTCTTGTTCGCTTAAGTGATTGGTATGGCTCATGTTAATTGGAGTGAAAATTGAATTTTAACTAAGGCGCAAAAATAATAAAACCTATGGCATAAGCAGCATGGCATTTAATAATCTTAAATTATGGCTTATCTTTGCGCCTGTGATGCCAATACCTCTAAATAAAAAGGATATACGTGCGCTTGGTTTAAGTGAGTTAAAGCAGGCCATGGAGTTAATGGGCGAAAAATCTTTTAGGGCCGCGCAAGTACATGAATGGTTATGGAAGAAAAGTGCCCGCTCGTTTGAGGAGATGAGCAATCTAAGTAAGGAATTGAGGCAAAAGTTAAATGAACAATTTGTAATTAATGCCATCCAAGTTATAGATAAACAAGTAAGTAGCGATAGAACCATTAAAAGCAGTTTCCGTTTGTTTGATGGGCATTTAATTGAGGGGGTTTTAATCCCTACTGAAGACCGCATGACAGCTTGTGTATCCAGTCAAGTGGGTTGCAGCTTAACCTGTAAATTTTGTGCTACGGGTAAAATGGATAGGGTTCGTAACCTTAATCCTGACGAAATATATGACCAAGTGGTGTTAATTAGGGACTGGGCAATTAAACATTATGGGATTCCGCTTACCAATATCGTGTTTATGGGAATGGGCGAACCGTTGTTAAATTACAATAACGTGCTCAAATCAATTGAAAAAATTACCGGAGAAGATGGATTGAATATGGCAAGCGACCGCATTACGGTGAGTACTGCCGGCATTGCCAAAATGATTAGAAAATTGGCAGATGATAAGGTGAAGTTTAACCTTGCCTTGTCGTTACACGCTGCCAATGATGTTAAGCGTAATTTAATTATGCCGATTAACGAGAGCAATAGCTTGGAAAGTGTAGTGGAGGCATTACAATATTTTAAGCAACACGCCAAAGGAAAGTTAACTTTCGAATACATTGCTTTTAAAGATTTTAATGAAAGCATTGATGATGCGCGTGAATTGATAGCCATTTGTAAAAAAGTTCCTGCCAAAGTAAATATCATCGAATATAACCCTATTGGTGACGGCCAATTTAGCAAAGCAGATTCCAACAAGATTGATCAGTTTCAGAGATACTTGGAACGGAATGGTGTTATTGCTACCGTGAGAAGAAGCAGGGGTAAGGATATTGATGCAGCTTGCGGACAATTGGCCAATAAAAAGCACGAACATGCATTAGTTGCCAATTAATGCGGCATTTGTAGCTACAACTAATGATACTTATCAATTTAACATTTAGGTGATAGCTTGTTTGTAAATTTGGATTACAAATTTATCCAAGTTATGATAACGCGAATTTTAGTACCCACCGATTTTTCTGAAGTTGCAAACAATGCACTAACCTATGCCTTAACGTTGGCATCAACGTGCAACGCATCAATTGATGTTTTGCATGTAAAGCAGGCCCCATTGTCAGACCCGCTTTTCCCTATGGAAACTTATCAAATGTACGTTGATGCCATGAATGCGGCAGAAGTTGAAGGTGTAGAGAAGCTTAAGCAAACTATCCTTGCCAATGCTTCTGTTCCTTATGCTATCCATTCAGTAATGGGATTTGTATCAGACCAAATATTGGCATTTGCCAGCGAACATGATACCGACTTGGTAGTAATGGGAACAACAGGAGCCAGCGGTTTAACTGAAATTTTGGTAGGAAGCAATACGGCCTCACTAATTGGTAAATGCGAAATTCCCGTATTGGTTGTACCGGCCGGTTATAAATATAATGGAGTGAGTCAGGTGTTATACAGCACGGATTATAACGAACCGGAGTTCCCGGCTATTTCGCGTTTAATGTATTTTGTGGAGTTGTTTAACGCAAAACTCACCATATTGCATGTAAAAACAGAATTTGATAATTATTTTAACGCTGAAAATAACTTCTTTAACAAAAATAAGGACCACATCAGTTTTGATTACGAGTTAATCAATGTGAAAAGTAATGATGTAATGAGCACCATTAACAGTTACCTGGAAGATTATCAGCCTGAATTAATAGTATTGGCAAAACACAACCGCAGCTTTTTTGATAAAATATTTCACAGGAGTTTAAGCAAACAAATGGCTTATCACACTAAAATACCATTATTGGTGCTACATAAATAAAAGAATCGCGCCAAGGCTTTGCCTTGGCGCGATTCTTTTATGCACAATAATTCCTCCTTATAGCGCGTGTGCAATCACTTCTTTCACCTCCGGAACCATTTTGGTTAACATCCCTTCAATGCCTCGTTTTAATGTAACTGTTGAAGAGGGACAACCACTGCATGAACCCCTTAACTCTACCGTAACAATGCCGTTTTCAAAATCTCTGAAAGAAATTTGCCCCCCATCCACTTCAACCGCAGGTTTAATATAGGTATCCAATATTTCCCTGATTTGAGCAACCACTACATTATCCGAACCAAAATCTTTTACCACTTCTTTAATTTCTTCAAGCAATATCGGTTCACCGGCTGCAACGTATGATTTTAAAAACTCTTTCATGATAGGAATAATCTCTTCCCACTCCACGTCAGGCACACGGGTAATGGTAACAAAGTTATTCATAATAAAAACCCCGTTTACAAAGTTAAATTCAAACAGATTTTTTGCCAGAGGAGAGTTTGCAGTGGTATCTACCGTTGGGAAATCAGCCGTTTGGTCAGGCAATATCATGCGGTTAAATACAAATTTCATGGTCTCCGGATTAGGAGTGGCCTCACTATATACATCTAAAAAAGTTTCAGTAGTCATTGTCTTTTACTTTTAGTGCAGCAAAGGTAACCCAAGTTTATGCATTTGACTATTAGTTTTTATTATAGTGGTGATGTGGTTTTTAGAATAAAACTAACGGTATGCCTCACTTGATGTTAAAACCTCCCAAACCAACTGCTGTTCAAAGCCTTTCGATACAACATACCGCGCAACCTTAGCTCGTTTAGTCAATACATTTGGGGCTTTTATATCAGCCCACTTCTTATCCAATAAATCTTGCAAGGTTTGGAGATAATCATTTTCGTCAATTTCTTGTAAAGCACTTTTAATGCAGTAATCAGAAACTTCGCGAAGTTTTAGTTCCATCTTTATTTTAACGCGCCCCCATTGTTTGGTTCTGAATTTACCTCCGGCAAAGGCTTTGGCAAAACGCTCCTCATTTAAATATTGTTGTGCAATAAGCTGATGCATAACGTCCAATGCCTCATTTTCTCGTAGCCCCCACTCTTTTAACTTCTGTTTTACTTCCTGGTGGCAACGTTCCTGATAGGCACAGTAATTGGCTGCTTTAAGCAGGGCTTGTTGCAGAGCAATGTTGATGTGTTTATTTTTTTCCAACTTTTGTTCAAAATTAAAAATTACGTTTACATTCTTCACACTACATTTGTTTCATTAGTGAAAAACAAATCAGCCCTCAATTTATTATTTATTGCCAACGGCATCAGTGGGTTCTCTCAAGGCATTAGCATGTTGGCCATACCTTGGTACTTTTCGCGGGTGCAAAATGCGGTATATTTCAATAAAGCATACGCAATAATCACGTTTATTGTACTTTTTTTTGGGTTATATGCCGGAACTTTGGTTGATAAATTTAGCAGAAAAAACAATTTTTTAGGGAACAGCTTAATTTGCGGGTTGCTGTTGTTAGTTATCGGGGGCATAGGTTTTTATCAACAACAGTTGAGCGAGTTATTGGTGGTGGCTGTATTTGGTATCACCATGCTAAATTATAACATTCACTATCCAACACTTTATGCATTTGGACAAGAAATTAGTGTAAAAGAGGATTATGCCAAAGTAAATTCAAATATTGAAATTGTTGGGCAAAGTACCAGTATTCTTTCAGGAGGCATTGCCGCGTTAATGTTAGATGGATATACCTTACAATGGGAAAATTCCGGTTTAAGCATCAATATACCCAAATGGGAGATTTGGGAAATTTTTTTGTTAAATGCCTTCACCTACTTTGTGGCCGCTGCATTAATTGTTCGAATTAAATACACCCCGATTCCCAACAAGTCTACTTATCTTGGCATCAAGCAACGG
>RDYC01000092.1 GCA_004293295.1 Bacteroidota bacterium | reverse complement strand
TTTGTGTTTGCATTAACTCCGTTTAATTTTACGGCTATTGCAGGCAATTTGCCTACCAGTGCAGCCATGATGGGCAACGTGGTGGTTTGGAAACCAGCCAATACCCAAATATATTCTGCACAAGTACTGATGGAAATTTTTATGGAAGCAGGTGTGCCTGAAGGTGTGATAAACCTCGTTTATGTAGATGGGCCTTCTGCCGGGGATGTTATTTTTAACCACCGAGATTTTGCAGGGATACACTTTACAGGGTCAACCGGAGTATTCCAAAACGTATGGAAAACCATAGGTGGCAATATTCATAA
Organism: Bacteroidota bacterium; assembly: GCA_004293295.1. Classification (GTDB taxonomy): domain Bacteria; phylum Bacteroidota; class Bacteroidia; order UKL13-3; family UKL13-3; genus UBA6183. The sequence goes on along the minus strand of RDYC01000092.1, from coordinate 4,056 downwards.
ATACAAAACTTACCCTCGAATTGTAGGAGAAACAGGTGGAAAAGACTTTATTATTTTACACAAAACGGCTAAGGTTGATGAGAGCGTTACTGCAATAGTTCGTGGTGCATTTGAATATCAAGGGCAGAAATGTTCAGCCGCATCAAGGGTTTATATTCCGGCTAACTTATGGCCAGCTATTAAAACCAAGATGTTAGATACCTTAAGCACCTTTAAAATGGGGCCAACAGAAAATTTCGAAAACTTTATAAATGCAGTGATTGATGAAAAGGCATTTGATAAAATTGCCGCCTACATTGATGAAGCTAAAAAAGATGCCTCGGTTGAGGTTGTAGCAGGTGGCAATTACGATAAATCATCTGGGTACTTTATTGAACCAACTGTTATAGTTACCCAAAATCCTAAATCAACCACCATGTGCGAAGAGATATTTGGCCCTGTATTAACGATTTATGTTTATCCCGAAGACCAATTTGAGCAAACACTTGACCTTTTGGATAACACAAGTGACTATGCATTAACTGGCGCGGTAATTGCACAAGATCGTTATGCAATTGACCTTGCAACAAAAAAATTACGCAATGCAGCCGGTAATTTCTATATCAATGATAAGCCTACCGGAGCCGTTGTTGGTCAACAACCTTTTGGCGGTGCAAGAGCAAGCGGAACCAATGATAAAGCAGGGGCTATGGTAAACCTGCTGCGCTGGGTAAGCATGCGCACAATTAAAGAAACATTTGTTTCTCCCGCAACTTATGAGTATCCGTTTTTAAGTGCAGAATAACCGATAGGTAACCCCATATGGCCGAAAAATGCCGCATTGTAAGACTAATTTTACATAATTGGTAGCAATTAATTTTTAGATAACAGTAGATTTGAATAAATGAATAAAATCAGAATAGCGATTGCAACTTTATTGGGAATAGGGTTGCTTCATGCAAATGCGCAAACCACAAAATCAATTAACAGGAAATTACCAGCTTATAAAACCAACGAAGAAATTGCTTTGTCAAAAGAGCGTGCCAAATTAAGTACCCCTTTTCAACAAACACTTAATAAAGCTGCTTCTTTGCCTGATAATATGCGTTACCCGGGTGAGTTCGAAGAAAGCCAAGCGGTAATGATATCATGGCCTTATGATGGAGACCTAACTGATATATGGATTGACACCAGTGAAACCTTCGGTACCATATGGGCTAAACTGGCAGATGCTATCCAACAGGAAGTAACAGTAATTATCAGGGTTGATGAACCCCAAGATACAACAACAGTAATCAACTACATGAAAAAATTGGGAAAACCACTTACCAATTATAAGTTTATGTTGCAAGTTGGAGATGCTTTCTGGATGCGCGACTTTGGGCCACATGGTTTTTATTACGGCAAGCACGATAGCCTGGGTTTTATTGATTTAAAATATTACGATGGGAGAGATAATGATGATGTTTGGCCTAAACTTTATGGAAAAACCACCAATAAACCGGTGTTTACATCAAGAATAAATGGTGAAGGTGGTAATTTAATGACGGATGGATTCGGTACTGTGTTTTTTAGCAGTGTGTTTACTGAAACAAATACCGATGGATCTATCGTATCACCTCCTTTTACAAGGCAAGCCACCCTCGACAGCATTGGTGCGTTATTTGCCTCCAAACAAAAAGTACTGCTTGATAAATTGCTATGTGACGGAGGCACCGGCCATATTGATTTATACTTAAAAATGATTGATGAGCAAACAATTATGGCTGCTCAATACCCTAGTGTGATAACCGCTTCAGATCGCCAGCGTGTAGAAGATAATATAAGGTTAATTGCTACATGGAGCAATATTTATAACAGACCATTTAACGTTTACAGAGTGCCCCATCCAACATCTGATGATGGTACCTATACCAACACAACTTGCCCACAAATGAATGAAGATGCACGCACTTTTGTTAATGGCGTAACAGTAAACAAAACATTTATTTTTCCTTCCTATTCAAACAGTACTTCAGGTAACACGCAACAATTGGATTCTGTAAAAAACCTCTACAGAAAAATTATGCCCGGATATAAACTTGTTGATATTGATTCAAGGGCGTTAAGCGTATTAGGAGGTGAGTTACATTGTATCACCATGCAAATACCTGCTGAAAATCCGGTAGTGTTCTGGCATCCTGGCGTTCATGGTTTCCGCTCCGAGTTTACCAATAAGTTCCACATCTTAGCCAAAATAGTGAACCGCAGCGGTATTGCAAGTGCAAAATGCATGTGGCGCATAAAAGGAACAACCACTTACAACACGTTAGATTTAAGAGACAGTTTAGATTTTTTTATGGGTGATTTGGTTATAAACGGCTTAACCAGTGCCGATGAAGTTGAATACTACCTGACAGCCACAACCAACAATGGCAAAACAGCAACAAAACCAATTACTGCACCTGAAGGAAACTTTAATATTCATTTTGCAATGCGCACCGGTGCTGATGAACAACTCATCCAAAATAAAAATTACCTATTTGGTGCCTATCCTAACCCTGCAAACGAAGTAGTTAATATCTTATTTTATGCTGAAAACGCAGGAAATTCCATGATAACCGTTACGGACATAACCGGAAAAGTGGTTAAACAAATTGAACAGAAAAATACCACCACCGGACTGAACGAGCTTAAGCTAAATGTAGCCGAGCTTAATACAGGTATTTATTTTTACACGTATGTCCTCAATGGGAATCACATCGCTACACGCAAGTTTGTAGTAAGCAAATAATTACTCACCCTGCCTCATGAAAATTAAAATTCTAAGCGTGGCCTACCTTGGCCTATGGTTTTTAAACCCGGCTTGTGCCGGTGATTCAACTAAGGTTACTCTGAAACCTTTAGCCGCAGAAAGTCAACATGGCGTTTCATACACAACCGCCATGCAGCTTATTGCATCATACCATTACCAAAAGCCGCAAATAAACGATCAATTCTCTTCAAAGGCACTTGATAACTACCTCAAACATATTGACCCATCTCGGGTATATTTTCTAAAAAAAGATATTGAAGAATTTGAGCAATACCGATTTAAACTTGATGAGAGTATTTTTAGTGGCGATTTAACTGCTGCCTACGAAATATTTAACCGTTATCAAGAGCGTATGGAAAACAGAACCAACTTCGCGTTGGGCTTGTTAAACGACTCTAGTTATTTTAATTTTTCAGTTAACGATTCCTTTTTAACCGACCGCGAAAATGCTCCTTACGCAAGCACTGTTGAAGAGCTGGACCAACTTTGGAAGTTAAAACTTAAATACGAGTGTTTAAATCTTAAAGCTGGGGGTAAAGATTTTAAAAGCTATAGCGAAACCATCAAAAAACGTTACACCAATTTGTTGAAGTTGGCCTCTAAAACAAAAAGTGAAGATGTGTTTCAATTGTACATGAACTCATTGGCCGAGTTAGCTGACCCGCATACCAATTATTCTTCACCCAGAGCAACAGCCGATTTCAATACACAAATGAGTTTAAGTTTGGAAGGTATTGGGGCCACCCTGCAAACGGAAAACGAGCATACTAAAATAGTTCAGGTAGTTAAAGGCGGGCCCGCAGATAAAAGTAAAAAGCTATTTGCAGGAGACAAAATTATAGCCGTGGCACAAGGAGACAGCGAATTGGTTAATGTGGTAGATTGGCGGTTGGACGATGTTGTTGCATTAATCAGAGGTAAAAAAGGTACCACTGTCCGTCTGGAAATCATACCTGTTTCTGATCCAAAATCAACTAAAGTAATCAGCATTAAGCGGGATAAAATTGTATTAGAAGACCAATCAGCAAAAAGCAGTGTAAAAGAAATTACCCGCGATGGCAAAAAATACAAATATGGCGTGGTAAGCATACCGGCTTTTTACATAGATTTTGCAGCAGCCAGTAGGGGCGAAAAAGATTATAAAAGCACAACAAGAGATGTTAAAAAACTAATTGATGAGCTTAAAAAACAAAAAATTGATGGGCTTATTGTGGATTTAAGAAACAATGAAGAAGACTCACTAAAAGAGGCTGTGGAATTAAGTGGTTTGTTTATTAAAACAG
>RDYC01000091.1 GCA_004293295.1 Bacteroidota bacterium | reverse complement strand
TAACTATGAGTTGAACATTTACCTGAAACAAAACAAAACATCCATCTTATTGGCAAAAATTAATGAGGCCTTGGAATCAACCCCGGATAACAGCACATTAATATATGTTCGCGGAAATATTTACGATAAGTCTGCCTCATCAAAGTATAAAGCCAGCGATGCGGCCAAAGAAGAAGCCGAGAGCTTAAACAAAAAGGCTAAAACCGAAAAAGTGCCGGCCACCAAAACTAAGCTATTGGCACAGGCTAAAAAGCAACAACAATTGGCTGACTCTTTGTTTAAAGAAATGAAAGCGGCTGCTGTTTTAGCTGAGGTTGATTATAAAAAGGTGATTGAATTAGATCCGGAAAATTTTGATGGGCACTATGCGATGGGTGCATTATTAAACAACTACGAGAATACAGAATTGGTAGTTAAAATTAATGCCATTAACGCCACCACACAAGAGGAATACGACCGCAAGTTGGCACCATTGCAAAAACAACAAAAAGAATTATTGGGCAGGGCCTTGAAACATTTTGATGATGCCATGGCCATTGTTGACAATATGAGTGAGGCGGATAAAGACAAAAAGCGTGAAAAAGACAACTTGAAGCTGATGGTATTGGAATCTAAAAAATCAGTGTACGCCAACTTAAACGACCAAGCCAAGTTTATGGAGATTAAGAAAATGATTGACGAAATGGAGTAATTCCATGGAGTTTAATCATCAGATATATTGCTTCAAAGCCACAGGTACAATCCTGTGGCTTTTTTGTTTAAACCTGAACCGGTGTTCCTGCTTTGTAATATTATATAGCCTAAGCATTAACTCGTACTATACACTTGTATAACCATATAAAATAACATGAATTCTCAATAGAAAGGCTTATTTCGTATAAAATTCAAGCCCTAAAAATGATTAACCATCTGCTAAACAAGCGTTCCTTATTTTTTGTTTTTTCTTTTCTTCTTGTGTCATTGCTGCACTCAGTTTATGCAGCAAATGGGAAGGTAAATGGAGGAACAACCGTATGTCAGTCAGTTGCTAACCAGGTCAATTTAAGTTTAAGTGGCCATACCGGTACTGTAGTTAAATGGCAATCAGCTCAGGCACCTTATACCACGTGGACTGATTTTGCCAACACGTCAACTACCTTTACCGTTAGTAATTTACAAAGCAGCACAGCTTATCGCGCTGTTTTACAAAATGGAAGCCAACAACAGTTATCTGATACCGCGTTAATTAAAGTTTCACCAATGACACAGGCCGGCTCAGTGACCTGCAATATTAACAACACTTGTCCGGGAACAGTTGTAACGTTTAATTTGGTGGGTACTGTTGTAGGCAGCGTGCTAAAATGGCAATATGAACTTTGGTCTCAACCTAACAATTGGATTGATATCAATAGTACTGCTACGTCTATTCAAATTACTGTTGTTTCATCACTTAGAGTAAGGGCTATTGTTCAATCTGCCCCTTGTAGCCAAGGCATAAGTGGTTTTTGGAATGTGCAGGTGTATACGATGCCATTGGGGACTTTTTTACAAGACAATCCCAGATGGAGCCGTCCCGGATCATGGGTATGTGATGTGATACCAAATGCAACAATTGATGTTGTTATTCCAGACTTTGTAAAACATGCTACTAATTTTGTAAACGTTGACACAAATGTGGAAGCCAATAACATTTATGTGGGTGAATATGCCGGATTGAATTTTGGTACCTCCGTTGGGAAAACACTTACCATAAGAGGTAACTTTACATTAGCTAACGGTTCGAATTTTAGACCCGAAGGTGGTACAATAAATTTTGGAGGTAGCGGTCCACAAAATATTCCTGCAGTTACATATAATGGTTTACGTATTAGTGGAGGAGGACCTAAAACTTTATCGGGTAATACCACAGTAACCGGAACATTAACACTTGATAATGGTATTGTTTACTTAGGAAACTATAATTTAGTCTTAGAGGGTAACGCTAGTATTTCGGGAGGTAACGCCTCATCATACGTTGTTGCAAATGGCACCGGTCGTTTAATTATTAAAAATATTGGAAGTGGCGGACGTACCGGAAATATCACTTTCCCTGTTGGAGCCAATGCCAGCTCATATACCCCAATAATAATTAATAATACTGGTACCGCAGATGATTATTCTGTTGGCATGTATAACGTTTTAAATTCTTCTTACAACTCGGGTTCGCCCGCAGGAAATATTGTTACAAGCAATGCAGTAGGAAAAGCTTGGATATTGGGTGAATCTAATGCCGGGGGAAGTAACTTGATGCTGTCTGTGCAATGGAATCAAGCGGATGAACTTAGTGGTTTTAATAGAACCAATGCCCAATTGAATGCTTATAATGGAGCAGGAACTGCTTTATCAGGAGCGGTGTTTAATGGCACAAATCCATACACGCTTAGGGTAAACAATGTAACTACTTTGTATCCATTAGGTATTACCAGTTCAGGAACTCAACCACCACCGCCTCCTCCAGCGGTTTCAGTGGGTGGCAATGTTACAGGAGGAGGAACAGTTTGTTCAGGCTCAACCAGTGGCGTATTAACCTTATCTGGACATACCGGAACAGTACTTAAATGGCAATGTGCCTCATCACCGTTTACTTCTTGGGTAGATATTAACCACACCGGAACGCAGTTTACCTCAGGGCCGTTAACCAATACCAATGCGTTTAGGGCAGTGGTGCAAAATGGCAGTGCCTCTGTTGCTTATTCAACGTCAACCCTGGTAACAGTTGGTGGTAGTGGAGGGGTAACCTACTCAAGCGGCAGTACAGAAAAAATACCGGGCGGTGTTTATTGCGGAATAACTGTAACGGGTGGTGGAGATAAATTGTTAACAGGCGATGTTACCGTAACAGGCACGCTTACCTTAACCAATGGCTTTATTTATTTAGATAAACACGATTTAATTATTACCGAATCAGGTAATATTACCGGACAAAACATCAAATCGTATGTGATTATTAATGGCACCGGGCGATTGATACAACAAGGCGTAGGAGCGGGTGGAAGAACAGGAAATATCTTATATCCCGTTGGTGTTTCAAGCACACGTTACTCTCCGGTACTTTTATCCAATTCAGGAACAAAGGATGCCATTTCAGTAAGGGTGCTCAATCACCAAAATTCTTCATATAACGGAAACAACCCAACGGGAACCACTTTCCAAAAAGAGGCAGTGGCTAAAACATGGTTAATTAATGAAGAGGTATTGGGAGGATCGAACCTGAATGTAACTTTAGAGTGGACTGCTGCTGATGAATTGCCTGGATTTACCAGACCAAATGCCATGATGGTTGCCTACAATGGCGCAGGAACAGGTTTGGTAGGCGGTGCTGCAAGCGGCAGCAATCCTTATACCTTTTCGCACAGTAGCATTACCAGTTTAACCCCTTTAGCTATTTACAACAACAATTTACCACCAGCAACGGTTGCTGGCGCAGTAACAGGAGGAACAACTGTTTGTATGGGCTTGGCAAGCGATGTATTAACACTTTCAGGGCATGTGGGTACCATTTTAAGTTGGCAGTCGGCACCGGCTCCTTTTACCACTTGGACAACCATTAACAATACCATTGCCACTTACAAAGCTCCGGTAATTTGGCAAACCACTGCTTTTAGGGCCGTGGTAAGAAGCGGAAACGGCACGCAATTGTTCTCAACCCAAACGGTTGTAACAGCAGCCCCAATAACAGTGGGAGGCGCTGCAAATACTTCAACACCAAACATTTGTGCCGGAAACACCGCTTCAGTAAGCCTATCGGGTCAAACTGGAACGGTTGTTAAATGGCAAGTGGCCAACAATACCCGATTTAACAATTGGACTGATATAACAAATAGCGCCAATGCCACCTTAAATACTGCTTTAACTGTAACCTCACAATTAAGGGCAGTGGTTCAATCTGGTAATTGTGCAATAGCTTACAGCACTCCAATTACGGTTGCAGTAACAGCATCGGGAATATGGAATGGTACAAACAACACCTCATGGAGTGATGTTGCCAATTGGTGCGGCAGTGTACCAACGGCTTCAACCAATGTGGTAGTGCCTGATAAAAACGCTGTAAAATTTAGCCCGGTTATTAATGTAACCAATGCGGTAGCAAACCACATTAGCGTTCAACCTAACGGATCATTAAGTTTTGCTTCGGGCTCAAACCGTTTAACGGTATTAGGAGATATTACCGTGGCAGGTACTTTTGATGCTTCGCAAGGAACAGTGTCATTTGCGGGAACGGCTTCACAAAAAATCCCGGGTTCAACTTACGGCACATTAGAAATAAGCAATACTGCCGGAGCCAGCTTAACGGGTAATGTACTGGTTAATGGTACTTTAAAGTTAACCAAGGGCAAAATTCTTTTGGGCGATTAT
>RDYC01000400.1 GCA_004293295.1 Bacteroidota bacterium | reverse complement strand
AGTAAAACTTACCTACTCAATAGGCGCAATAAGGTGGTATGGTCTTGCTTCTTATATGGGGCTTGTTGCTAACGGAGGGGTTGATCAAACCAAAACTTTTACCGGATGGGTACTTAAGGATATAGGAAGTGGTAATATGTACAATGCACTTTCCGGATTTACCTACAATATTGGTAAGTTTCAAGTTGCCCCAAATTTCTTGTATCAAAAACCTTTAGTAGGCCCGATAGGAACCAGTTTTGCAGCACCTGCTCGCCCACGAAATATATTAGATGATCCTTTTTCTGTAAGAGGAAACAGAGAAACAGTAGGTGGAGAATTGTTACTGACCTTTGACCCCACTCCGGCAACTTGGATGTACGAATGGGACAATGACAGAATGGAAGATGCGAAATTCGCCATGAGTGCTGGATTTGTTTATCGCCACCTTCCAACAGTGCAAGATGCTGCTATTGGTATTCTTGGAAATGGTCGTACAACATTTGTTTTTCCGGGTTCAGCACCGGCACAAGACCTATGGGAAGTAAACACACGGATGGTTTCAAAAATAAATCCTCACTTTGGTGTTATTGGAAATATTTATATGGGAAATGGTCAGGCCAATGGAAGCGACCCCAGAACTATTCAGCGCTATGGTGTTGATATTAGAACCATTTATAGAAGGATGAAACTAGCCACGATTGCAAAAATTGATGATTGGGGTCCTTTTGATTACCATAGAGATTTTAACCAAACTTTCCCGCTGCAACTTATTGCTGATTGGTCGTTAGAAATTAGCAAACCAGATTGGTTTATGATGCCCGGAACCAAAATTGGTATCAGAGCAACGTACCGCACACTTGACAGATACTCTAACAGGTACTTTCCTACTACAAGGATAAATAACTTAGGAGAAGTTGTTCCGGACCCTAATGCGATTGGATTCCCTAACGGCAACGAGTGGGAATTGCGTACTTATGTCCAAATAAATATTAATAATTAATAAAATTCACTACTTATTAA
>RDYC01000090.1 GCA_004293295.1 Bacteroidota bacterium | reverse complement strand
ATTATGATGCGCTACAAAGAAGAGATTCCTTATAGTGTGCAAGTTGATGTGGTTGAGTTTAAAGAGGAGGATAAAATTATCAGAATTAGTGCGGAAATATATGTGATGCGTGATTCACAAAAAGTTATTCTGATAGGTAAAGGAGGCGCTGCTCTGAAAAATGTTGGTATCGCAGCGCGGAGAGACTTGGAGCGTTTTTTTGATAAACAGGTGTTTTTACAAACGTTTGTTAAAGTGAAAGAGAACTGGCGCGACAACGATAAATTATTAAAGCAGTTCGGCTATACAGAGCAATAAAATAAAAGGAGAAAAATTATGGGAAATATGGTTGCTATTGTGGGCAGGCCTAATGTAGGGAAATCAACCTTGTTTAACCGATTGGTTGGGCAGAGAAAAGCTATTGTTGATGATTTTAGCGGAGTAACCCGTGATAGGCATTATGGCGAGGTGGAGTGGTGTGGTAAAAAGTTTAATGTAGTGGATACCGGAGGGTTTGTGCCCAACAGTGATGATGTGTTTGAAGTAGCCATCAGGGATCAGGTAAATATTGCCATCAAGGAAGCAGATATTTTATTGTTTATGGTGGATGTAAGTACAGGAATAACCGACCTTGATAGTGAGTTTGCAAAACTACTCCGTAGAACCAAAAAGCCCGTTTTTTTAGTGGTTAATAAGGTAGATAACACCAACAGGGTTTATGAGGCTAGCGAGTTTTACAAATTAGGTTTTGAAAACTTTTACACCCTATCGTCAATCAGTGGCAGCGGAACCGGTGAATTGTTAGATGATATACTAAGTAACCTGCAATTGGATACCATGCCCGTTATAGAGAGTAGTGACGAAGAAATGGATGAAGATGAAAGAATGGCAGAGTATGATGAAGAAGGGGATTTGATAGAAAAAGAAGAAACTGAAGAGGTACTTCCAAAGGTGGCCATTGTGGGTAGGCCAAATGTAGGTAAATCGTCATTAGTAAATGCCCTGTTGGGTGAAGAAAGAAATATAGTAACAGATATTGCCGGAACCACACGCGATACCATCAATACCTTGTATAACGCCTATGGACATAAGTTTTACTTGGTTGATACAGCCGGAATACGAAAAAAAGCCAAGGTAAAGGAGGATATTGAGTTTTATTCGGTGATGCGATCCATCAATGCGTTGGAAAATTGCGATGTGGCCGTATTGGTTATTGACGCAACAATAGGGCTTGATGCACAAGATATGAACTTGGTTCACCTTGCCATTACCAACGGCAAAGGATTAATGATTGTGGTGAACAAATGGGATTTAATAGAAAAAGACCATAAAACGTCCAAACAATTTGAAGAAGTGATACTACAGAAGCTCAAGCCATTTAATGATGTGCCGGTATTATTTACTTCAGCTGTTGAAAAGCAGCGTATCCACAAGTTGGTTGATATTGCCATGACGGTTTATCAAAACCGCAAACGCAGGATTAAAACCCATCAGTTAAATGAGGTTATGCTTGAAGTGATAGAGCATTATCCTCCACCTTCCATTAAGGGTAAGTTTGTTAAAATAAAGTTTGTGATGCAATTACCAGGGCGTAACCCAAAATTTGCATTCTTTTGTAACCTGCCTCAATATGTTACTGAAAGTTACAAGAGGTACCTGGAAAATAAGTTGCGTGAAAATTTTGATTTCCATGGTGTTCCGTTGGTGATTTATATGAGAAAAAAATAAAAAAATTGCATTTTTTAAAAACAAGTGTATATTTGCACCGATTTTTAACAACAAAAAAAAGTAAACAAAATGAAAAAAGTATTATCAATCGTAGCTGCTACTGCTATGTTAGCTATTGTAGCTTGTGGTCCTTCTGCTGAAGAAAAAGCTAAAGCTGCTGAAAAAGCAATGCAAGATTCAATCGCTCAAGCTGACTCAGCTGCTGCTGCTATGCAAGCTATGGAAGCTGCTGCTGCTGACACAACTGCTGCTGACACAACTGCTGCTGCAACTACAGAAGCTCCTGCTGCTCACTAATCAATTAGTTTGCACTAAAAACATTAGAGGTTGCTACACAGCAGCCTCTTTTTTTTGCCAACGCCTTGATAAACAACACAACAAGGGCTATTTTGGCTAGCGTCTTAAAAAAAGCACAAAAAGATTTTTATTTTGTGCAAAACATCATACTTTTGCACTCCTTAAATAAATAAAACGATGTCAACCAAAAGAACATATCAACCATCGGTACGTAAAAGAAGAAATAAACACGGCTTTAGAGAAAGAATGTCTACAGCGGCTGGTCGTAAAGTAATCAATGCACGTAGAGCACACGGTCGCAAAAAATTGACCGTATCAAGCGAGAAACGTCACAAAAAATAAAAACCTGTTCATGCCTTGGCATGAATACCGGACTTTTATTTAAATAGTATGCATACATACACCTTTAAAAAATCTGAAAGGCTATGTAGCACCATACATATTAATAAGTTATTTCAAAAAGGAAACCGTGTTGTAACACAGTTTCCTTTTCGTGTTTTATGGCTGGAAGTTAATGAGCCACTGTGGGTTTATCCTGCACAGGTACTGATAACGGTTTCTAAACGTAATTTTAAAAGTGGTGTAGTTCGCAACCGCATTAAACGTCAAATCAGGGAGTTTTACCGTTTAAACAAACACCTATTGTACCAAGTTTTACAAAATAGAAATCAGCAAATCATTTTGGCTATTAATTATATCGGTAAAAGCAAAATGAATCACGAGGAGTTAAAGCCTGCCGTAGATAAGTTGTTTCAGAAGTGCATTCAACAACTTCAAACACCTGATAAGTTATAGCATGTTGTTAAAAACGATAGTCAGCTTTCCGTTTATTCTACTCATTCGTGTTTATCAATGGGTAATCTCACCATTATTGCCCAATGCTTGTCGTTATACCCCTACATGCTCACAGTATGGTATTGAGGCCATTCAAAAGCACGGCATTATTAAAGGTGGTTGGTTAACATTAAAACGCATTTCCACTTGTCATCCATGGGGAGGTCATGGACATGACCCAGTTCCATAGCTAACTAGTTAATACTAAGCAGCAGCATTTGCCGTTTATAAAATTAGCTGCGATGCAATGTTTGTAATTCGTATATTCGGATATAATAAAAAAGTACATATGATAAAATTCTTGCGCAAAACCCGTTGGTACACCTTATTGATTGCTCTAGGGTTGTTTGGGTTATTTTCATTTAACAATGCGAGTACCAATTATTTCGAGATTAGTAAGAACCTGGACATTTTTGCAACGCTTTTCAGGGAAGTAAATACCTACTATGTTGATGATGTGGATGCTGGTAAATTAATGAAAAAGGCCATTGATGAAATGTTGGAGTCGCTTGATCCTTATACCAATTACATTTCCGAAGCGGAAGCTGAGGATTTTCGTTTTCAGATGACCGGGCAATATGGAGGAATAGGAAGTTTGGTGGGCACCAAAGGCGATTATATTGTGATCACTGATCCATATGAAGGGTATCCGGCACAAAAGTCGGACCTGCGCGCTGGTGATGTGTTGTTGGAAATTGAAGGTAAAAGTACCAAAGGCAAAAGTACGAGTGATATCAGTAAACTCTTAAAAGGGCAACCCGGTACACAAGTGAAACTACTTATTAAGCGGGAGGGAGAAGGAGAATTGCTAAAAGTGGTTACCCGTGAAGAAATACAATTAAAAAATGTTCCTTATTACGGCATGGTTAGCGACAATACCGGCTACATCAGGTTGGCCTCATTCACTCAAAATGCCGGAAAAGAAGTACACGATGCCATGGTAGAACTTAAAAAGAACGCGGCATTAAAGCATGTTATTTTGGATGTGCGTGGTAATCCAGGTGGATTATTGCATGAGTCCATCAATATTGTAAATGTATTTATCCCAACCGGACAAGAAGTGGTGAGCACAAAAGGTAAGGTGCAAGAGTGGGATAAAAGTTATAAAAGTTTAAATCAACCGGTTGATGTGGAAATTCCTTTGGTGGTATTAACCAATAGGGGAAGTGCAAGTGCCAGCGAAATTGTGAGCGGAAGTATACAAGACTTGGACAGGGGTGTAGTAATTGGGCAAAAAACTTTTGGTAAGGGGTTGGTTCAAAGTACAAGGCCGTTAACATATAATTCCCAACTAAAAGTAACCACCGCAAAATATTATACACCAAGTGGGCGCTGTATCCAAGCGTTAGATTATTCGCATAGAAACCCTGATGGCAGCGTGGGCAATGTTCCTGATAGCTTGAAAAAGGTATTTAAAACAAAGGGTGGTCGTAAAGTTTTAGATGGTGGAGGAGTAGATCCTGATATTGCTACCAAACAAAACAACTACAGTAAAATAACGGAAAGCTTGCTCACTAATTACCTGATTTTTGATTATGCAACGTTA
>RDYC01000089.1 GCA_004293295.1 Bacteroidota bacterium | reverse complement strand
ACAAACTTATGTTTGAATCGTAATATTGGAGCAGATAACAGTGCGCTAAAATCAAATTGTGGAGATACTAAAGCAGCGTCATGATTGTCATCATAATTACCCGTTAGTTTGGTGACCCATGCATTTGGTGCCGAAGCCGCTCCATTTAAAAATGTTTTTGCTGGTGTACCTAATACCCAATTGTTTGGCTGTGGTGCAGGTAGTACAGCGGTTCCTGTATACACACTACTCCATCCTGTGTTACCCGGTAGGTCAAAGTTTTGATTGTATGGATAAGTATTTACAATTGGTGCAGTAGTGAAGCTATCTAAGTTTCCGTAAGAAGTGCCAACTAAGTTGGTGGCATAGGCGCGGAAATAGTATTTGGTAGAGGGCGTTAATCCAGGAATATTAAAATTATAAGCGCCTGCTAATACAACAGGATTGGTTGCAGAATCAATTACACCGACACCCGCAATTACCGGGTTAGGAGTTGTGCTACATACTACCCCACTCGCAGTTACTGTAGAACCACCGTTTGATGTAATATTACCGCCCATGGCAGCAGATGTTGCTTGCACATTAGATGCAGCAACAGTGGTTACAAAAGGGGCAACAGGGCCGGCTGTTGTTGTGAAAGTGCTATCTGCACCATAAGTTGTACCAATTGCATTAATGGCATATGCCCTATAAAAATAAGTAGTACTGGCTGTTAAACCTGCAATGTTTTTATTCCAAGTACCAGTGGTTACAACCGGAGTATTAGTTGAATCAACTACTCCTAAACCTCCTATAACCGGATTAGCATTAGTTGAGTAAACAACACCGCTAGCCGTTACAGGGAAACCTCCATTACTGGTAATATTGCTGTTAACAATAGATGCAGTAATATCCAATACATTATTTTTAGATCCGGTAACTACAACAGGTGCTGTTGCTTGAACTCCGGTAGCACAAATGGTAAAGTTACCACTGGCTGTACCTGCATTGGTGTGGTATACACGTACATAAAAAGTTGAATCCTTTTGTAATCCTGTTACCACCGATTGAACCGTTCCACCATTGATGGTTGTATTTAAACAGCTTAATGAGGTTAAAGACCTATTTAATACTTGAACATGAGCCCTGAAGGTACCTGAACCGACAACAGTAATGGTATCAACTGATGCACTTGGGATAAATTTATACCAAACATCATCGTCAGCTAAACCACCACAAACAGCTTGCACACTTGCAGTAGCTCCAATAGTTGTTCCATTAACCGGTGTACAAGTTGTACCAACTGTTAATGTTACGGCACCTGAGGTATCATCATTAGCTGGAGGAGGGATAATTTCGTTTACACAAATGGAGAATGCACCACTGGTAGAACCTGCGCCTGTTCCGGCATTAAATACACGAATTAGGTAAGTAGCACTAGCTGTTAGGCCTGTGGCTTGAACCGACTCTAAAGCGTTTGTTGCGGCATTTCTTGAGCCAGCAGCACCTAACCCTGTGGTATCAAAACTGGCTGTCATTACCTGAAATGCAGGGTCGTAACCTGAACTGCTCACAACTGAAATACCCACCTGACCTGAAGCAGGTGCGGTGAAGCTAAACCAAACATCATCATCAGGGTTGCCACTTAATGGGGCAGGGCCTGTGGCAGATGCTGTTGCTCCTCTTGATGAATAGTAAGTTCCGCAAGCATCTGTACAAGGAAGTGCATTCACGTTTAACACAACCGGAGTTGAAGAGCTATCGTTTGAAGGTATACCTGAAACATTGGTTGGATTAAATGCACCCCCGTTTGTAAATAAATAAGACGTATTACATAATGGAACAATAGCTAAGTTATCATTAGTACTTGAAGCAGAGAAGTTATTGGTATTTTCCCTTAACAAGGCTATCTTTTGACCAGTAGTCGGCACGGCTCCAATTAATCCTGTAGAATAAGTAAAGGCACCTGTACCAGACCCATCAAAAGCCTGCATTCTACCATAAACAAACTCTATATTATTGGTACCCTCGTACATTCTTACTTGGAAGTTTAAACTCGGAGAAGCATATCCTAACACCTCCATTTCAGCCCACTCAACTACCATAACTCTATTGGGAGCGGTGCCTTGCAATTGGTATTTGATTAAATTTCTATTAGCTAAGTTACCATTTAACACAAATAAATCATCCCAAAAAGGAGCAATAACTAATCTAGGCGAAGTTGAATTCATATTATTACTCCAAGCATTTGCCAAAACGGTTGTATCTAAACTTAACCAACCATTGGCACAAACATAGAATGCAGGACGAACAGCACCAGAAAAGCTAAAATTAAATCCCGAAGGAAATAACACTGGAGTAGAACGATCATCGTCTGCAGAATTAACTACCCAAGTAAAATTTGACCCAGTTGTTTGAATTGAGTTAAATGTTGCTGAGGCATTTCTTGTTATACTGTATGGCCCAAAACCTTGGCATGGTTCGTTAACACGTAACACAACCGATGAATCACTTGATAAACCACAGGTAACAACCCTCCTATAAAACCGTGTAGCGGTTGGTGAAGGGAATTTAGCTGTTGCAGTAGAAATACCCATTGAAGTCCAGTTGATGCTATCAGTTGAAACCAACCAATTAAACGTAATACCTGCACCAGTAGTTGATCCAGACACCCCTAAAGTTGTACTGTCATTGCAATTTGCAGCGGTTAATGTTGTTGTTCCACCAGTTGCAACCTTTGCTAAAACAGACACTGAACTATCAGTAGAAGTGCTTGCATTACAAGTTACCACAGCGCGGTAGAAAGAGTTTATAGATGGGCTCGGTATTTTTTGGCTGGCCAATGTGGCCCCAAAAATAGGAGTCCAGTTTATATTGTCAGTTGATTCAAGCCATTGGAAGGCATTAACACCAGCTGAAACATTGGTTAAACTTAGTGTAAGACTGTCTCCGCAAACAGGAACCGTAGCTTGCGCATTGCCGCCATATACTGGTTTAACAATAACAGCACTTGAAGGGCCAGTAAGGGTTGATGATACACAAGTGGTGTTTCTTCTAAAATAGGTAAGCGTGGTTACCGGAGCCTTACTTAAACTTGCCAGTGTATCATTGGTTAAGTCTGTCCAGGTAATGCCATCAGGCGATGATTGCCATTGGAAAGTAATACCCAAAACAGTTGGAGCAGAAACCGCAAGATTGAAATTTCCTGTTCCGCAACCTGGAACGTTAGATAACGTTGCAGTTCCGCCATTAGGTGTTCCTGAACAAAATGGTGGTGGTGTAAATGTATAAATTTGACCTGTAGCTGGCTTTACGCCAATATTATTAGTGGAAGCAGCAGTTGAAATAGTTGGACTTGCAGAACTGTTCTGTAATGAAATAAAGTTTGCTGAGGCTACACCCATAATACCAATGCTAGCCCCACCAGAACCAGTTGGATTGCCACCTGCTTCTTGACGATAAATAAATTCAATAACATTAGTTGTCTCATAAAGTTTAACTTGGTATGAAAGAGCGGCAGTAGAATTCCAATTCCATTCCATGTTTAACCACTCTACAGTTAAAACCCTATTTGGTGCAACACCCGATAATTGAAAAGTAACACCTGCGGTACACTGCAGATCATCCCATAACGCTGCCACTCCTGGGCGTTGAGTAGCTGTTCCCGTTGCTAGATTATTTGCAGCTGTTCCCGTTCTACCAGTACCAAAAAGTAATGGTCCATTTGATGAAGCCATAACTTGAGTATATGAAATTCCTTCATATACGAATGTAAAGCCAATAGGAAATGCTGTTGAAATAGCATCATCAGCTGTGGCATCAAGAGAAGTTGCTGTGCCACCAACCAAAGGAGTAAAGGTACCTGTACTTGCAGCAAAATTATACGTATTTGCTGTTTGCGCAGCAGCCTGAAAGGCTGCCATTACTGCAAGCAAAACTATGCCTACAAGTTTAGCGCTGCGCCTGCGCATTAAATGTAATTGTGTTTTCATATTTGTTTTTGTAGTTTGTTTTAAAAAAAAAAGCGAGCGCGACACTGCGCATTAAATGCACCTCGTCATCTTGCACCTTAAAATTTAGAGTGAGGCTATTCGTTCCAACAAGTGGTATAAAATGCAGGCTTAACTCCCAGTAGGATTGCAGGTTCAACTAGAACAGCAAGTTCTGATTCAACTGAGTATGCTGTATCAATGGATGGCTCCATCAACTGAACCACACCTACTATCTTCCTTTGCTTAAAAATCATCCAATTAAAACTAATGGTTATTATATTTCTTGTGACATTTGAATTACAATAATATGACTTTATTTGGTAGAAGCTGATAATGTTTGTCATATTTTTAGCTTCTTTTAAGAAAATTTTATGATTCTTATGCCCACTAATTACCTTTAGTTAACATTAGGTCGTGGTTAAATCAAACTTGGTGTGGTTA
>RDYC01000399.1 GCA_004293295.1 Bacteroidota bacterium | reverse complement strand
CCCAACTAGTCGTAGGTTACAAAAAGAGACTCTGGTCGTAGCGTCCGCTACGACCTAAAACAGGTAAAGTGTCCACTTTAAATTACAAACTTTCATATTCAGAGCCGTTTAAGAAAGTGGACACTTTAACAAAAATAGGTCTTAGCGGACGCTAAGACCAGAGTGAGAATACAGAAATATATTATATGAAAGTTTAAAACACTGTCAAGAGCATAAGCAATTAGAAATATATGCATATTGTATCATGACTAGCCATGTACATATGATTATAGGGACAGAAACGAGCAATTTGTCAGACATCGTTCGGGATTTCAAAAGCTATACTTCTAGGCAAATAAGACAAGAAATCGAAAATAGTAATCATGAAAGTCGAAAAGAATGGATGCTTTGGATGTTTAAGAGAGCAGGAATACACAACGAAAGAAATATAGACTATCAGTTTTGGGTTCAGAACAATCATCCTATAGAATTGAATAATTCAGAAAAAGCCATTCAGCGCTTAGATTATATTCATAACAATCCAGTAGTATCAGGATTTATTGAAAAAGCAGAAGATTGGCTACACAGCAGTGCAGGCGATTATGCAGGAATCAGAAAAGGGAAAGTAGACAATCTTATATTTATAGTTTAAAGTGGACACTTTAAGCATAATAGGTCTTAGCGGACGCTAAGACCAGTATAGGGTACTTTTTATTCTTCAGAGGTTGAAAAAGGGCTTGTTGTTGGGCAAAATGGAGAAATGTCTGTTGATATAGTTTCCGAAAGTAATAGTCATATTAATATGGCACCAGGATATAAAGATTTAAGAGATAGAAACATTAATCCGGCATTTGATATACATTTGCATACAAAATCAGGTGAAGGTAAAACGACTGAGTTTTCATCAGATAAAGATCAAACAGAAACAGATGCTTATAAAATGTCTGGATTAAATACAGAAGCCAACTGGGTGTTGGGATGGAATACAGGCACTACAAATATTGAGCAGAAAGATGCTCTTGGTAATA
>RDYC01000088.1 GCA_004293295.1 Bacteroidota bacterium | reverse complement strand
ATGGTTCTAACTCCCGAAATCTTACTATTCAAAATACAAGTGCCACGTCAAACTCTGCTGGGATATGGCTATCTAGTTTGGGGGTTGGAGCTGGTTCGTCAAACAACATCATCCGAAACTTAAGCATCTCTTGTGGAGCTGATCAAAGCACCTCATCTGCCAATACGTTTGGCGTAATCTTATCGGGGTCCTCAATTTTAATTTCTTCAGCAGGTAATGACAATGACAGCAACCAAATCATCAATAACGAAATTACACGGGTTAGGTATGGTATTTTTTCTATTGGTGGTACCTCAACAAACCCAAATATTGGAAACAGAATAGAATCTAATCTGATTGGCCCATCTTCGTTTGGAGCCAATCAAATTGGAAAGGGAGGAATAGTAGTTCGGGAGGAGCAAGGGATAAATATTGACAATAATGAAATCCGTTTTGTTGGGGTATTATTCACACAAACCGCGATTGCCAATGATAGGGCTGGGATTAGTCTTGCTTCAGATGCAACATGGCTCGGCTTATCAGTATTTGTTAAACGGGCACGTATTACCAGAAACAAAATCCATGATATTGTGGATGAAAAAGCCAATTCAGTGGCAGGGATTATTGTGGCAGCAGCAGATGGAACAGCAAATACCGCTAATGTCGTAGCAAACAATGATATTTATGCCATACGAACCAATGGTTCCTTATCAAGGCAAACGGTTGGAATAGGATTATCATACGGCAGGAATGATAGCATATTGTTTAATACCATTAACTTAAATGGGGATTTAGATCCAGTTGGAACAAACAATTCAACAACTTCTTCATTTGGGTTGAGTATTGCAAACAGTTGGGTAGCGAACCCAATTATTCAAAACAATATCATTTCAGTGAACCTAAGCTCAAATACAAGTTCATTGTTTCATGCGGTAATAAATATTCCATCCGGCTTTGTATGGGGCAATGGATTGTCCAATAATAACCTATTGTTTGCATCTCCAGTGAGTCCGCAAATGCGTTTGGGTTGTATTGGGGGAAATGGAGGAACGTTTTATCAGGCACTTAGTAATTGGCGATCAGCTACGGGTCAAGATTTCAATTCAATATCATTGGATCCGCAGTTGAGTAGGCCATTTAATTCTATTCCTGATTTTTATTCTCCGGCATTAGGTGCCGGTATACCCATTTCTGGTTACACCAAAGATTTATTGGATTCAACTAGGAGCAATCCACCAACGATTGGTTCTTACGAGAAACCGGTTGATTTGAAAGCACCATTTATTTCTTTTACTAATCTTTCTAACGACACCTCGCCTACTTCAAGGAATGTGGTTTCTTTCGCAAGCATTACGGATACCAGTGGTATTAATCCATCTTCAGGATTTAAGCCCAGAATTTATTATAAAAAAACTCAGGAGGCAAATGTATTTGGCTCCAATAACAGCAGCACAAACGGATGGAAATGGGTAGAAGCATCTAACAATTCATCCCCTTATAATTTTAGTATTAATTACGGTTTGCTATTTAACCCGGCCGCCCTCAATGATACCATACAATATTTTGTAGTTGCTCAGGATAATGCTGCAAGTATAAATGTTGGGAGTTTTCCGTCAGCAGGATTCCAAGGCACATCGGTGAGCAATATCATCAGTGCTCCTTCAGCACCACCTACCTATAAGATCGTGCTTTCCCCATTAGCGGGTAATTATTTTGTAGGTAATGCCAAAACTTTTCCAACCATTGGTAATGCCATGCTAGTGGCACATGAACGTGGCATAACAGCCCCAGTTACTTTTGTATTAACTGATTCTATTTATAGAACCGCTACTGGAGAAGTTTTTCCGATTGAAGTAAGAAACATTCCTGGAGCATCGGCCATGAATGTAATTACTATAAGGCCGGATAGTGGAGTTACAACTTCAATCAGAGATTCAATCAATGGGGTGTTATTTAATCTTAATGGGGTCAACCATTTTTCAATTAGCGGAGTTCAACTTACTACAGGAATTGCTAAACGATTGACTATTTCCAACACACACTTGAGTGCTAATGCGGCCGCAGTTCGATTCATCAATGATGCATCAAACAACAGGTTAGAGTCGGTTGTGTTAAGGGGTGCAAATGCTTCTACAAATGGCAATGCAGGTGTTGTTGTTTTTAGCACAGGTTTAGTAACTGGAAATGATAAAAATAGCATTAACAATTGTGAGATTGGGAATGCATTACCTGCAAATCTCCCAACCACACTTATTTACGCTGCCGGCTCTACTGATGTTATCACTAAATCTAATGATAGCAATACGATTTCGAATAGCTACTTGTATAATTATATTCATCCTACAAGCGAATCTAATGCAATTAAGCTGGCTGCTGGAAACAATTCATGGACGATAAATGATAACCATATTTATCAAACAGCAGCAAGAACGGCCAACTGGTTGCATCAGGTGTTTAATTTACAAAATGGTGGAAATAGAACATCACTAAATAACATGCGTGTGTTACGAAATTATATTGGAGGAAGTACGCCTTTTTGTGGAGGCACACCATGGACAATGAATGCTTCAGCAGGGAGATTTACATCTACCTTTAATATGGGTAACATTGGGGGGAACGAGTTTAAAGGAAATAAGGTGTGTAATTTCTTAAGCAACTCCACAACGCTTACAGCTTCGATATGGCAGATAGTAGATTTTCAGGGAGGCAAATTGAATATTGATAGCAATATTTTTGGCAGTACCACAGGAAGAGATTCTATTGTGCTGTTTGGTGCAAATGGTTCAACGGCCGATTTGGTTATGCTTAATACTGCTGAGGCAGGAGAATATTTTATAAGGGGTAATACTTTTGGCGCAATTAAAGTACATAGTGGCGGAACAAACGCAATTAAGCTAGCATTAATTAACACGGGGGCGGCTAATACGCCTTTAGTTACCTATAGTATTATTGGTAACACGTTTGGCAATAGTTTAGATAGCAATATTTTAAACACAAATTCCACTAGTATATTCAGCTCATCCATTTATGGAGTTCAAAATAACTACAATTTTGTAATGAACATTAGGAATAATGTATTTAGGAATTTTATGAATAACCAGGTTTCAATATTTGGTACAAACGGTAATTTTTTGCATCCTATTTCAACAACCATTGGTATAGATACCATAGTGGGGAATCAGATTTTTAACATGCGCCATCAAGCGTTGAACCAAATTAATAATACATCCGGAGCTGCCATCATCGGTATTTTCGCCAGCTCTTCCAATCCGGGAAACTATATTGCTAAAAACACCATTCATAGTCTTGAGGCTACTAATACGGGGGCCGCACCAGTTACTGTTTCGGGTATAACCTGTGGCTCCTTCACCAATAGTTTAGTTGATGGTAATTTTATCCATAGTTTAATGGTGGCAAGTTCAGATGGAGCAAGTATCAATGGTATTCAATACATAGGGGGAACAAATAACCGCATTAGTAATAACATGATTCGACTTGGAATCAATTCGAATGGGGCATCCATACCTACCAGGCCCAATATTAATGGAATACATAGGGCCGGGCCTACATCAGGAAGTGTATCAGTTTTGTTTAACACGGTTTATATAGGAGGTGTTTCTTCACAAGGAAATGGCGTTAGTACATTCGCTTTTTCCAGAACCGGAGGAGGAGGGGATTCTATAGTGAATAATATCTTTGTAAATGTAAGGTATAATACCAATGGCCTTGGAGGATTAGATGCGGCTATTGGTTTAAATAATACAGCTTTCTTAACATCAACCAATAACTTATTCTACGTGGATACCAATATTTTGGGTTATGGATTGGCACGAATTGGTTCAACCTTATATCCAACTTTAGCGGACTTTCGTAGTGCCTCGTTAACAGATTTCAACTCAATAGCCTACAATCCGAGTTTTATTTCGCCAAATTCTGCTGCTGGAACGGTTGATTTACATATTAACCCAACCACCCCCACACCAGTTGAAGGGGCTGGAGTATCATTGACAGGAATTTTAACTGATTTTGATAACCAACAACGCAATACATTTACACCTACTGATATTGGCGCAGATGCAGGAAACTTTATTGGAATAGATTTATCCCCTCCGAGTATATCGTACAACAATCTTGCAAGAGATACTGTTTCTAGCCAATTGGTAGTTAGTGGAGGGGTTGTAATTACAGATAATTCAGCGATTAACACCGGCACTTTTAAACCACGGATTTATTATAAGAAAAGGTCAGATGCCAATGTGTTTTTAGGAAACACATCAGCAAGCAATGGTTGGAAGTTTGTGGAGACATCAAACACTACCTCACCATTTAACTTTACCATAGATTATACCAAGTTAAGCGGGGGTAGTATAGCTATTGGCGATACCATTCAGTATTTTGTGGTTGCTCAGGATACGATTGGTAATATAGGAGCCAATCCATTT
>RDYC01000087.1 GCA_004293295.1 Bacteroidota bacterium | reverse complement strand
GGTGTAATAATTGCAATCCCATGCTTGATGTAAATAAGGATGGGTTGTGGGAAGTAACGGTACCTATTTCTGCTGATACTATCGAATACCTGTTTAAAGTAAAATCAGGCGGTACGTTTATACAGGAACAATTTTTAACCGTAGGAACGTGTACCAGAACTTCAGGAAATGCAATTTACCGTTATGGTATTTTAACATCAGACAGTACATTTCGTATGGCCTGTTTTGAATCGTGTGGGCAGTGTGCAGCTAATTTAAGCCTTAAAGGGGTAACTGATTTCATTACTCCGGCAGGCGGATCATCAGGCAAGGCCATTTACCTGATAGCTGATTCGAATATTTCTAACTTAAGTATTTATGGATTAGGCATTGCCAATAATGGAAATGGCTCAAATGGACAAGAATACCGTTTCCCGAATATTTCGGTAGCCAAGGGTAGTCAGATTTTGTTAACGCGGGATTCAGCGGCATTGGCAACTTATATGAACACCTGTTGGTCAAATTTCACGGTTGTGCTTATTGATACAAATGGTGTTGTTAACCAAAATGGAAATGATGCCGTTGAATTGTTTAAAGTAGGCGAGGTGATTGAAACATTTGGAGATGCTAACCAAAATGGTACAGGACAACCTTGGGAATATACCGGTTCATGGGCCTTTAAAAACAACTTAGGTGCATGGATTTATGGCGGGTTAAATTGTACAGACAGCAGCGCCACCATTTTTGAGTCGGATTGTATTTTTCCTATTTGTAATTTAATTGAAGTGTCTTCAATACAAGTAGCCGGAGAAGGCAATGCCACCGCCATTACGCAATTGGGAGGTGCCCTCAAAATGATTGCTACGGTATTGCCAACCAATGCCTACAACAAAAATGTGACTTGGTCAGTAAACAATGCTGCAATTGCCAGTATTAATACTGATGGCATATTAACTGCAATTTCAAACGGAACTGTTGTTGTAAAAGCTACTGCCAAAGATGCAGGTGGCGTTGAAGGAACGGCAAGCATTACCATCAGCGGCCAATTGGTAAAAGTAACGGCTATTGTGGTAAATGGAGAAGCAGGTGCATCTACCATCACCCAAAATGGAGGCACGTTAAAAATGTTGGCTACCGTAACTCCTTTAGATGCCAGCAATAAAGAGGTGAATTGGTCTATTAACGATGAAGACCTTGCAACAATAACTAATGAAGGGTTGTTAACGGCATTGGATAACGGAACTGTTATTGTAAAGGCCACAGCTAAAGACGGAAGTGGCGCAGAAGGAACAGCAAGTATTACCATTACCGGACAAAGTAATGGGTTAAAAAACATACAAAAAACTACGATTAATTTATTTCCAAACCCTATTGAGAACATGCTGTATGTTCAATCAGATAAAGTGGTAAGTGCGTATCAAATATTCTCCATTCAGGGTAAATTAATCACATCAGGAACTGTTGAATACAACCAAATGGATTTATCTGATTTAGAAGCCGGAGTGTATATATTGGATTTGAAAATAAATGAAGGTTGGATAAGACAAAGAGTTATTAAAAAATAGTACCTGAAATTAAATAAACATGAATATAAAAAGTAGTTATTTATGCGCATTGTGTTTTGTGCTTACCTTAGGGGCATGTAAAACAGAAGACGTAGATCCTATCATTAAACCTGATTTAGGTAGTTTGGTCAGTTTATCCATAAATACCAATACCATAGCAGAGGCAGGTGGTACCGTAGAATTGACAGCAACGTTATCTAAAGTTTCAACCGCAACTGTTGAAGTGAAACTGGCTTATTCCGGAAAAGCAACGTTTGGTAATGATTACAGTTCAAATGTTACCTTGGTTATTCCGGCCGGTAGCTTAACCAATGCAACTACTGTTTTGGCTATTCAAGACACAGCCAAAGAAGGTACGGAAGATATTATTATTGCCATTGACTCAGTAACTGGAGGCAGTGAAGATGGCACACAAATTATAGCGGTGAATATTGAAGATGATGATGCCCCTGCCACAGTAAACCTGATTTTAAACGAAATTTTGTATGATCCTTCAAATACAGGTTTAGAAGGAGATGCCAATGGAGATGGGGTGTATGCTCAGGCAGCAGATGAGTTTATAGAGTTGGTGAATAACTCAACAAAGGCCGTTGATTTAAGTGGGTATAAAATATTTGATGCGGGAGGGCTTGCCTCCGGTACACCAAACCATTTAATCCCGAATGGAACGGTTATTCAACCCGGAAAAGCATTGGTTATTTTTGGTGGTGGAACGCCAACCGGAACCTTTGGTGGAGCCACGGTTCAAAAATCAACTTCAGGTGATTTAAACTTAAACAATGCAGGTGATGTATTAACCATAAAAGACGGTGCCGACAATGTGATTTTAACTTATGACATTACACCATTATCTGACAATCCCAATGAGTCTTACACCCGCAATCCCGATCTTATTGGGGTTTTCGAACAACATCAGGATAATTTTCCGGTAAAGTTTTCACCGGGTACAAAAGTAAATGGTGCCCCATTTTAATTCCCTCATCAATTAACCATGCTTTATATAGGACTTGTTTTTTCCATTGTATTTATTGCCATTGTGGTGAGGCTATTGCTGAAGGATTTTTTCCCTCAAGCGGTGTTGCTTATTGCCGGCATAGCCATGTTTTTGGTGGCAAGTTTTATTAACAATGGGCTTAAAGCAGTTGAAACAAGCAGCGGCTTTGTTGTACTGGATATTTTTGAATACATTAAAGGCTCTTTCTCCAAAACAAATGCCAATGTAGGGTTAATGATTATGACCATTGGCGGTTTTGTGGCTTACATGGATAAAATAGGTGCCTCTGAGGCATTGGTTAGGGTAGCGTTAAAGCCATTGGCATTTTTAAAAAACTATCCCAATTTGGCGTCAGTTGCGGTTATTCCAATTGGCCAATTAATTTTTATTTGTGTTCCTTCTGCTGCCGGTTTTGGATTACTATTAATGGCTTCTGTATTTCCTATTTTGGTTAATTTAGGGGTAAGCAGGTTAGCAGCAGTTTCTATCCTGCTTCGGTTATTACAGCTTCGGCAGTGCAAATTGCCGAAATTGAGAGCGTACCTTATTTTATTAATGACCAAATACCCATTGCCATTATTTTAAATGTGGTGCTAATGGTTTCTTATTTCTTGGTAAATAAATACTTTGATAAAAAGGATAAGTTAAAACCCATTGAGGTTAAAGTAAAACCAAAGGCCAATGAAGCAGCTGCACCGGCCATTTATGCGTTGTTACCTGTTTTGCCCTTAATACTGCTACTTACCTTTTCAGGTGTATTTACCATATTCCCCATTAAATTAACCATTGAAACTACCACAGCCATGTTGTTGAGTTTGGTTATGGGGATGGTGTTTGAGCTGGTTAGAACCAGAAATATAAAAGGGATATTTTCTTCCTTCAAAGTATTTTTAGATGGGATGGGGGATATTTTTAAATCAGTAGTCACCTTAATTATTGCTGCCGAAATTTTTGCCAATGGGCTTATTGCTTTAGGATTTATGGATGGGCTTATCTCCATTGCACAAGGTATGGGTTTTGGCGCATTGGGCATTGGCATTATTATGACATTGATGATATTTTTTGCAGCCATTTTAATGGGCAGTGGAAACGCAGCATTTTTTGCTTTTGGTCCGCTTATTCCAAATGTGGCCAAACAATTTGGTGTAGCAAGCACCTCCATTTTATTACCTATGAATTTATCAGCATCTATGGGAAGGGCTATTAGTCCCATTGCAGGTGTGCTTATTGCTACAGCAGAAGTTGCAGGCGTGCCTGTAATGGAAGTGGTAAAACGCAATTTGATACCCATTGTTGCTGTGTTAACTACCTTATTAATTTACCATTTCGGCATATGCTTCTAATAAAAAATGCAACGGTTTATTCTCCTTTACCTTTAGGTAAAAAAGACATCTTGGTTGGTGCAGGAAAAATCCTTGCCATTGAAAATGAAATCGCCAATTCAAACAACTTGTTTCAAGTGTGGGATGCGCAGGAGAAAATAGTAACACCCGGGTTTATTGACCAACACATTCATATTATTGGTGCTGGTGGCAAACATGGTTTTGGTTCCATGACTCCAGAAGTGAGCATGTCGGAGTTAGTGGCATGTGGTTCAACCACGGTGGTAGGTTTGTTGGGTACTGATGGTTCAGCCAGAAGCATTAAAAGTTTATACGCCAAAACAAAGTCGCTTGAAAGTGAAGGATTATCGGCTTATATGTTTACCGGATATTATGGCTTAGACCCTGTTTACATTACAGAATCAGTGCAAGAAGACATGATTTTTATAGAACCGGTATTGGGTTGCAAAATTGCCATCACCGATATTCGCTCTTCTTATCCAACTGATTTAGATTTATTAAGAATCTTGCGTCAAGTAAAAGTAGGAGGTATGCTTGCCAATAAAAAAGGCATTCTACACCTTCATTTGGGTAACCTTAAATCAAAAATGGATGTGTTGTTTAAACTGGTTGAAGAACATGAATTTCCCATTGCACATATTTCACCTACACATGTAGGGCGCACCAAGGCATTATTTGAGCAAGCCATTCAATTTGCCAAATTAGGTGGCATTATTGACATCACCACAGGCGCATCAAAATACACTGAACCGTATAAAATGGTTTTGTATGCGCTTGAAGAAGGAGTACCCATTGATAAAATGACCTTTAGCAGCGATGGAAATGCCGGACTGGATAAGTTAGACGAAAATGGAAATTTAATCGGATTCAGGAGAGCGGTTATTGACCAAAACTACAGGCAGGTTAAAGCACTCATTAACAACTCAACAGTAAAAATAGAGGATGCCGTAAAACTCATTACTACAAATCCTGCAACCAACTTAGGTCTTAAAAACAAGGGCTCAATTAAGGTGGGTTACGATGCGGATTTTTGTTGTTTAACCAATGACTTTACCTTAACAGATGTTTTTGCCAAAGGCAAGCAGGTGATGGAAAATAGCCAAGTAATTGTAAAAGGTCACTTCGAATAATTAAGCCATGAAAAAACAACTACCGATTTTAACTTTGTTATTGATTTTTTGGGCAATTACAGCTTATTCCCAAAATCCTGTATTGAATAAATACACATTTGGCGAGGGATTAAGATTTACAGGCAAGAATGCTGCTACATACAATATAACAGGATATATGCAACCCTCTTTAGAAATAAAGAAATACGTAAACGATACACCCGTTGATCCATTTTTACGATTTAGAATGCGAAGATTGAGGTTGAGACTTTCGGGCGACCTTCCAAAATACAAAATAGAATATCGCTTTCAAGCTGATTTTAGTGGAACTCCCGAAATTGGTGATTCAACCAACCTTGCGCTATTTGATGCTTGGGTTTCGTATAAGCCTACATCATTTTTAGAAATAAAATTTGGACAAAGCTCTAACGTTACCGAAAATCTTGAAATGCAAATGGGCTCCCAAACTTTGCAATTACCCGAAAGAAGCAGGCTAACATCCGCATTTGCAGTAGCAAGAGAGTTTGGTGTTTTTGTTTCGGGAGAGTTTAAGGCAACCAGTGAGCTTATATTCAGACCTGCCCTATCAGTTACCAATGGCGATGGCCCCAATACATTTAGAGAAGATATTGGTGGGTTTAAATACGGTGCAAGATTGGATATTTTAACCTTTGGAAAGTTTACCAACCTGGGGCAATTTAGGCAGGCTGATGTAGTAAGGGAACTTACACCCAAATTAGTATTTGGTTTTACATACAGCACCAACATTGGTGTAAGCAGCCGAAGAGGCGAAGCAAACGGTGACATACTGTATCTAGATAGTGCCGGAAATTATAGATTACCCAACTATACAAAATTTGGATTTGATTTTTTATTTAAATATAGAGGTTTTAGCTTGCTGGGAGAGTTTGTTCAAAGCAAGGCAAATGTTCCTGTAGGCATTGCAACCCGCGTAAGAAATGATGGAAGCACCTCAAATACTTTTTTGGTAAATGGGGTACAAAACGTAGAAGATTATGTAAAGGAAAGAATGATGTTAGGCAGAGGCGTTAACATTCAGGGAGGTTATCTGTTTAGAAACAAGTTTTCTGTTGATGCACGTTATACCAGTTTAAATGCGGATGCAAGCTCATTTTTAAACAACCCCACTGTTTATAACAGGCCCAAATATTATACCCTAGGGGTATCCAAATATCTATCCAGGGGATATGGATTTAAGATACAAGCATCCATTACTTATGTGGAGCTAGGGCAGGGAAGCCTTGATATAAACAGGTTGCCCATTACCGGTAATGAATGGATTACCAACATCATCACCACTTTTTCCTTTTAATAATGAGAAAAACAGGGCTTATATTGATTGCATTTATATCGTTGGGTTTTATTCAAGACTTCAATCCCCAATCAAAGGAAATTACAGCCAAGTTTTTTCCGGAGATGGACATCGCCATCAATACACCTGCATTTAAAAAGAGCAAAGGGTTTACCAATTACGAGGAATTGATTGGGTTTTTAAACAACCTACAACAGCAACACCCGGCCATTATGAGTATTCGGTATATTGGCGAAAGTCAAAAGGGCAAGGCGGTACCATTGGTAATACTGAACCAAAACAGTCAAGAAAAAAAATTGAAGGTATGGTTTCAGGGTGGTTTGCATGGCGATGAAATGGCCAGTACCGAAGGGATGTTGCACTTGTTGGATAAACTCTTAAATGACCCAACTTACAGCTATTTGTTAAACCGGTTAGAAGTAGCTATTGTTCCTATGGCCAATATTGATGGTTATGAAAAAGAAGACCGTTATGCGGCAAATGGATTGGACCTAAACCGCGACCAAACAAAATTAATCATCAAAGAAAGTGTTTTTCTTAAACAAACATTTAGCGATTTTAATCCTGAAGTAGCGGTTGATTTCCACGAGTTCAGGCCATACCGCAAAGAGTTCAGCCAGCTAAGCACCCTAGGTATTGCTGCCAGGCCTGACGTGATGTTTATGAGTTCGGGCAACTTAAATGTACCAGAAAAACTAAGAGCATATACCAACCAAAAGTTTGTAAAAAATGCCAAAGATGCTTTAGATAAAGCAGGGCTAGTGCATAGGGAATACCTCACCTCCGAAAAGGTATTGGGTGATATTCATTTTAACCAAGGTTCCAATAATGCAAGGTCAAGCGCTACATCTTATGCATTGGCCAATACGGTAGCCAGTTTAATTGAAGTAAGAGGAGTTGGCATAGGTAGAACTTCTTTCAAACGCAGGATTTATACCACGTTTTTAGTAGGGATTTCATACTTAACATCAGCTTACGAAAATGTTGATGAAGTAAAAGAAATACTCAAGCCTGAAACAACTTACAATGCGTTGGCTGTAGTTACCAGTAAAAAGGAAATATCAACCCAACCTTTAACGGTGATTGATTTGGAAACAACCAGTGAAATAAATATTGATGTGGTGATACACAATGCCTCAAATTCAACAGCAG
>RDYC01000086.1 GCA_004293295.1 Bacteroidota bacterium | reverse complement strand
CCAGAACTATACATCAGGGGCATTAACGCAAAACACTTGGTTTAGAAGAATGGTAAGTTCAGGAGTTTGTAATGCAGATACCTCAGCGGCAGTAGCCATAACCGTAAATCCAGTAATAGCAGGCAATACAGTTGGCAGCAACCAAAGCATATTAAGTGGAGGTACACCAGCAGCATTAACAGGTTCATTGCCAACAGGCGGAAGTGGAACTTATACCTATAGTTGGTTGTCTTCGACAAGTTCAGCTACCAGTGGTTTTGTATTAGCCAGTGGAACTAATAATACACAAAACTATACACCGAGCGCATTAACGACCAATACATGGTATAGAAGATTGGTAACTTCAGGCGGTTGTTCTGATACATCAACAGCAGTGGCAATTACCATTACCTCTGGTATATCTGGTAATACCATTACAGCGAATCAAACCATTTGTTCAGGCTCAACACCGGCAGTATTAACAGGTGCATTGCCAACAGGTGGTACAGGAACATTTACTTACACTTGGTTGGCTTCAACAAGTTCAGCCACCAGTGGTTTTGCGGCAGCCAGTGGAACCAACAATACCCAAAACTATACACCGGGTGCTTTAACCCAAAACACTTGGTATAGAAGGTATGTGGTATCAGGAGTAGCAACAGACACCTCAGCAGCAGTAGCCATTACTGTAAATGCAGCGGTAGCAGGAAACACAGCGACAGGCGTACAAACCATTTGTTCTGGTTCAACCCCAAGTGTAATAACAGGCAGCACCCCAACAGGTGGCACAGGAACATACACTTACACATGGTTGGCTTCATCAAGTTCCGCCACCGCAGGTTTTACAGCAGCCAGTGGCACGAACAATACACAGAACTATACCCCAGGCGCATTAACAGCCAATACATGGTATAGAAGAATAGTAAGTTCAGGAGTTTGTAATGCTGATACCTCAGCAGCAGTTGCTATTACAGTAAACGTAGCAGGTACATGGACAGGAACATCAAGCACTGCATGGGCAAATATTGCCAATTGGAGTTGCCCTCAAGTGCCTACTTCAACAACCAATGTTACTATTAATAGCGGAGCTACCAATATGCCAACGGTTACAGATTTACAACAATGCAATAACTTAACCATTGGTGCAGGAGCTGTTTTAACAATAACAGGTGCAAATGGACAGTTGAATATTTTTGGTAACTTGACCAATAACGGTACTTTTATTAATACTAGCAATGGAACTACCGCCTTTACTGGTAGCACGCAACAAACAGTGCCAGCAGGAACTTACACCAAATTGGAAATCAACAATCCGGCTGGTGTATTATTGGGCGGTTCAGTGGTGTTAAGCGACTCACTCATATTGGTAAATGGAATCATTAGCTTAGGTGGTAATAGCTTAACCTTGGGCAACAATACATTTAGTTCAGTAGGCAGTGGCACTAGCTATGTTCGTACCAATGGCAGTGGTAATGTGGTGGTAAATAATGTGGGAAGTACAGGCAAAACGGGCAATGTATTGATTCCGGTTGGTAACAGCACTTATAATCCTGTTTTGCTCAACAACACAGGCAGTAATGATAACTTTACCATTTGGGTAACTGATAGTGTAACGAATGCTTATACTGGTTCTACTCCAACAGGAGCTAAGTTAACGAGCAATGCAGTGAACCGCACATGGATTATCAATGAAGGTACAGCAGGTGGTAGTAACGTAACAGTAACCCTACAATGGAATGCAGGAGATGAATTAGCAGGCTTTAATAGAGCAGCATCTTATGTATCACGTTACAATGGTATTGTTTGGGATGGTACATCTGCCAGCGCAGCATTGGGGGCGAATCCATACACGTTATCACGTTCAGGCATTACTTCCTTCTCGCCATTTGGTGTGGGCAGTGGAGGGGCTTTGCCAGTCCAGTTAATCAGTTTTGAAGCAAACAAAGTAAAAAACAATGTGTTGTTAAGCTGGCAAACTGCAAGTGAGTTAAACAATGCTTATTTTGAGGTAGAACGCTCATTTGACGGACAAGTTTTTGAGGTGTTGGATAACAAGGTAAAAGGGCAGGGTACTACCCAAATCAGACATGATTATGCATTTACAGATGTGGAAGCTTTGGCTTTTGCAAAAAACAATGGCAGCACCATCTACTACCGCTTAAAACAAGTTGACTTTGATGGAGCATTTAATTACAGCGAAGTGCGCTCAGTTGATATGGGCAATGCAAAAGGCATAGCACAACTGCAACCTAATCCTTACAATGATGCGGCTTATGTGGTGATGGAAAGCAGCGAAACAGGCCAAGCAGAAATTGTGGTAACGGATGTGAAAGGCAGCGTTGTATTAAGCCAGCAATCAACAATAGCTGAAGGTTACAACCAATTGTTATTGGCAAATGCAGAAACCTTACAAGGTGGTATGTACTTTGTAACCATAAAACAAGGTAGCAATACCATGGTAATGAAGTTGGTAAAGAAATAATAATCTGTAAATATTAAATATCTTCATCTCAACAGGCCGCCCTTTAAAGGGCGGCCTGTTGTAGTATTAAAGCCACTATAATTAATTGGTAACTGAAAAATCATCTGGATGAATTCCAGTGATTTTATAACCCATGTAGGGGGAAAACTTTGTTGAGTTGTCTATACATGAAAGGGATTTGATGCAGAGCGAGTATATTGCAACCGAATTTTATTTTGGAGCAATATTCAGACATACAATTGGTAAATCTTATCCGCAAAGGCGACATAAAATCGTTTGAGCGGGTATTTAATACCTATTGCGAAAGTTTGGTAAGGTATGCTGAATCTATTTTAAAAAATACGTATGAGGCTGAAGATATTGTTCAACAATTGTTTGTGCAGTTTTGGGCTAAACGTGAAACGTTTGATATAAATAGCTCATTAAAAAGTTATTTGTATAAATCAACATATAACAGTTGTTTAAACAAAATCAAACAACACGGAGTTCGGGAGAGTTATGCATCTTATCATTTACAGGTGAATAATAACCTAGGCGAAGATGCATCGCAACAATTGGAAGCCAAACAAGCGGCTAGTGCTATTGAAGGGGCTATGGAGTTACTCCCTGAGCAATGCAGGCTGGTGTTTAAAATGAGTAGATTCGAACAAAAGAAGTATCAAGAAATAGCAGACGAATTGGGAATCTCCATTAAAACAGTAGAGAACCAAATGGGCAAGGCATTAAAACACATGAGGCTAAAACTAAAGGATTACATCATGGTGCTGTTGTTGTTTTTTATACACTAAAGTTAAAAACGATTGGAATTAAATAATGAACATATAGACGAGTTGATTGCAAAGTATTTGGCAGGTGAAGCCCTGCCGGATGAAGCCCTGCAGTTGGATGAGTGGAAATCTATGTCTGCGGAGAACGAAGCGTACTTTAAGTCGTGTTATGAAGCCTTTCATCAAGTGGCTTATAAACCTACGGATCAAACAAAGATGTTTGCCAGAATATTAAGCAGTATTGATATTCCTGAGCAAAAACCAAAGGTGATTTCTATACGCACTTATTTTACTCCGATGCGTATTGCCGCATCTATTCTTGTGGTGTCGTTAATTGGTGTTTTTGTTGCTATGTTCAGGCAAAACAACATCAACGAAGTGTCAATAGCATCATTAGATTCAATAAAAACGGAAGTGCTTAAGGATGGTTCAACTGTAGTATTAAACAAACAAGCTAAGCTAACGTTTAGCGAAAACTATTCTTTAAAAGAACGCAAGCTAAAGCTGGAAGGGGAAGCTTTTTTTGAAGTGAAACATGACGAAAACAAACCATTTGTGATAGAAGCCGGTGGGGTGCTTATTAAAGATATTGGCACTGCATTTAATGTAAAAGCCAACCCACAAAGTGATACTGTTTTTGTACTGGTTACAGAAGGTGTGGTTGAGATGGAGAGTGCTTCAAAACAAATCAGGTTAGCGCAAAACGAATCTGCTATCTACATCAAATCTACACAAACCATCATTGCAAATGCATTGGTGTTGCCTAATGCAGCATCCTATAAAACCAAGATGTTTAGTTTTAAAGACCAAACTTTGGGCGAGTTGGTTGAAACCATTAATCAAGTTTATGGCCCTGTATTGGTTGTTGCCAATAAAAAGTTGGAGGCTTGCCGCATAACGGTTGATTTTAATAATGAGTCTCCAGAGACCATGGCAATTGTTTTATCTGAAACGCTTGGTTTGACTTATAAACAGATAGGAAATCAGTTTATTCTCAACGGAGAGGTATGCGTGCAGTAAACATCGTTTTTTTACTATTACTCATCATCACAAATGTGGTGAGTGCGCAACAAATTCCGGCATTAGAGAGAGAGGTTAGTTTAACAGTTCAGGAGGAAAGTGTTGATAAAGTGCTGACAAAAATAGCCGCATTAACCGGAATTAAGTTTTCCTATAGTCCTTCTTTTATTGAGGTTACCCAAAAGGTTAGTATACAAGTTTATCGTAAACCGGTGCGCTCTG
>RDYC01000085.1 GCA_004293295.1 Bacteroidota bacterium | reverse complement strand
TTACCCTTGCTAGCCCGAATTGGGTTAACCAAAACGATTTTTTTGACAACATGGCCATTACCGGTATTGCTCAGGCTCCAAGTAATACCCAGGTGATGTACTTTTGCACTGGCGAAGGCAATGGAAATATTGATGCGGTACGAGGCCTAGGTGTTTGGAAAAGCATTAATGGCGGAGCAACCTGGTCGCAATTGAGTTCTACAAACAACAGCAATTTTTACTATTGTCAAAAAGTATTTCCCATTGGCAATGGTGATACCGTGTTGGTGGCTGCTCAAACCGGTCTTTATCAATCAGTAAATGGCGGAACATCATTTACTAGAGTATTGGGTAATGGCGTATCAAGTGCTTTGGGCAATGAAGCAGAAGATATAGAAAGAGCGGCCAATGGTACTTTGTATGCTTCAATGTCCGGTTCAGGTGCTAACACCGGAACCATTCATAAATCATTTAACAACGGAACCACTTGGCGAATTGCTAGCACCATTAATGGAGGAATAAATAAAAGGGAAATAGAGTTGGCCCTAAGCAATAATGATACCAATACCATATGGGGATTGGTAGAAACAGGCTCTACTATACGTGCAATTATTAAAAGTACCAATGCAGGAACAAGTTTTGACACTGTAGCTGCTTACCCTAACGATGCTGATCCCGGCATTTCGGACAGGGATTTTTCGAGAACACAAGCATGGTATGATCTTTCTATAGCGGTTGATCCTAATAACTCAAATGTATGTTTTGTTGGTGGCATTGATTTATTTAAAACCTCTAATGGTGGAACATCTTGGCAACAAATTTCGCATTGGTATGGAGGCTTTGGTTTCCAAGAAGTGCATGCCGACCAACACTTTGCTATTTTTGAACCGGGTAGTTCCAGCGTAATTTATTTCGGGAATGATGGAGGCATTTATCGCAGTACAAATGCCACAGCTTCAATACCAACAATTACTTCAAAAGAAATTAACTACAATACCACGCAATTTTATGCAGCAGATATTCATCCTACATCCGGTAGTAATCACTTTCTAGCCGGGGCTCAGGATAATGGTTCACATAGGTTCAGTGTTGCAGGTATAAATTCAACAACCGAAGTCACAGGAGGCGATGGTGCATTTTGTCACATTGATCAAAATCAACCTACTTTCCAATTTACTTCTTATGTATACAACAATTATTACAGGAGTACCAATTCTGGTTCAAGCTTTAGTAGTTCCGGCCTATCATTTGGTGACTTTGGGCGTTTTATTAACCCGAGTGATTATGATGACACGTTAAACATCATGTATGCAGCACACAATAGTGGGACTTTTTTCAGGTGGAGTAATCCACAAACAGGCAATACAAATACTACTGTAACTGTTACCGCTTTTAATGGCTCTCAGGTAAGCGCGGTAAAAGCATCTCCGAATATTTTAGGCAGGGTTTATTTTGGCACCGGGGGTGGCCGATTGGTTCGAGTTGATAATGCCCATACCGCAAGTGGAACTGCAGCCGGTACGCACATTAATGTTTCAGTAGTGGGAATGCCTTCGAGTTATTTAAGCAGCATTGAGGTTGAAGATGGCAATGATGATCACATCATTATAACTTACAGTAACTATGGTGTAGCCAGTATTTGGGAAACCCGCAATGGTGGCATCAATTGGAGCAATGTGGAAGGCAACCTACCTGATATGCCTATTCGTTGGGCACTAATGAACCCAAGAAGGCCTCATCAGGTGTTATTGGCTACAGAACTTGGAGTATGGAGCACTGATAGTTTAAAAGGCGCAGCAACTGATTGGCAACCGTCAAACTCGGGCTTAAGCAATACAAGGGTTGATATGCTAAAGCTAAGAAAATCTGATTTTATGGTAATTGCAGCTACCCATGGCCGTGGGGTATTTAGCAGCAATGTGTTTACCTCAAGTAATCCAAGTTTTAATGTAAGTTTCACGGCTGATAAAACGGTAACATATCCCAATACTGCTATACAATTTACCTCTACTTCTATTGGTGCCACATCGTACCTTTGGAATTTTGGAGATGGAACCACCAGCACATTAGCGAATCCCTCTAAAACATATACCACCAGTGGTTATTATCCGGTAACATTAACCATCAATGGGGGAGCCAATACCCTCACCCTAAATAATTATATTAAAGTACTTCCCTTTAAGGGTGTGCCATATACCGCATCAAGTGGAGGAAGTTTTGATGTAAACGTGACTGATTTTGCAGCACTAAATGTTAATGGTACTCCTTTTGAACTTGGCTCATCAACCATCTCGGGTAAGAGTGGTACTTTTTCGGGTAGTAACGCCTGGGTTACCTCATTGAGCAGTAATTATGTTGATTTTAGTGAGGCTTATGTATTCTCACCAAATTTTAACTGTACAGCTCCGGGTAATTATACCATTACCTTTTACAGCAAGTACAAGGTTGAAAATACTTGGGATGGATTTAGGATAGAGTACAGTTTAAATAACGGTTCAACTTGGCAACCTTTAGGAACAAGTACAGCAACCAATTGGTATAATTATGCCAACCCAAATGCTGACAGACCATTCCCTCAAAACCAAGCTTTTTTTAGCAGCAATGCTGTAATGAGCAGCTTTGTGCAAAGCACTTTTACCACAAATGTATTTGCCGGCCAATCAAGCGTGTGTTTTCGTTTTGCGTTTAAAAGTGATAATACCCAAACTGATGCGGGTATTGCTATTGATAACTTTGAATTGCTTGGCCCACCCAATAATGCATTGCCTGTTACTCTTGGTATGTTAAAAGCAATGCGTGTTGATGCCAAACAAGCTAAAATTAATTGGACTACTTTACAAGAGAAAAACAATAAAGGTTTTGAAATATACCGTAAACTCCCTTTAGACAATACTTTTACTTTAATCGGTTATATTTCAGGAAAAGGCAACACCAACGTTAGCAGCTTTTACACTTTTAATGATGCAGAGGCCGGAGAAACTGAAATAGTATACGCCCTAAAACAAATTGATTTTGATGGAAAAGCAACGTGGAGTAACCAGGTTATTGTGCCTCCCCATGCTCGTAAAAATAATGAAGATAAACTGATAACGCTTATACCGATCGGTAATAAAATCTTCAATATACATTTGGTTGAAGGAGAGTTATCTTCAGCATGGATCTACAATGCCAATGGGCAAGTGGTTCAACAATTGCTCACCGGGCCTAACCAACTGCATGCTGATTTAAGTCATTTACCTAATGGGGTGTATTACTTACAAGCCACATTAAACGGCAAGCAGCAAATCATTAAGGTTCCTGTATTCTAACAATCAGTATCCATTGCCACTGCATACATTGGTATTTAACTGAGGCATTGTATATTTGCACCTTATTATTTTTGTTTAACCCATCTTACATATGGAAAACAACACACCTAATTATTTGGTAATCGCTTATTACCACTATACTCATATTGCCGATGCTGAACTTATGGCTCCTCAGCACTTGAGTTATTGCAAAAGCATAGGCATAAGAGGTCGTATTTACATTGCACATGAAGGTATTAATGGCACCATTAGTGGAACAGTGGATGCGTGTACAACCTACATGGATAGTCTGAAAGCAAATCCTTTGTTTAAGGGAATTGAGTTTAAAATTGATGAGCACCACGAACATGCTTTTAGCCGCCTTCATGTGCGTTATAAAACTGAAATCGTGCATTCGGGCTTGCGTGATCCTAAGGAAATTGACCCGACCAAAGAAACCGGTAAACACTTGCGTGGTGAAGAGTTTGCAAAGTTAAAAGACGAGGATGATGTGGTGATTATAGATGTGCGCAGCAACTATGAAACCAGGCTTGGTCGCTTTAAAAATTCTGTAACCCTTGATATTGAAAATTTCAGAGAATTTCCAACTAAGGTTTCTGAACTTGAACAATATAAAGATAAAAAGATAATCACCGTTTGTACGGGTGGTATTAAATGCGAGAAGGCTTCTGCCTATCTGATTAAGAAAGGATTTAAGGATGTATACCAATTACATAATGGTATTATTGGTTATGCCAAAGAAACAGGTGGTAAGGATTTTGATGGATCATTATATGTGTTTGATGGGCGTGTAAGCGTTCCTGTTAATCACATCAATCCTACTGCAATTGCAACCTGTAAAAAATGTAACACCCCTACTTTTAGGAATTTGAACTGTGCGAATGTTGAATGTAACGAGCAGTTTAACATGTGTGAAAAATGCAGCGATGAAATGGAAGGTGCGTGCAGCGATACCTGCAAGGTACACCCACGCAAGCGTGCCTATAATGGTACCGGGTATTATACCCGGCCAGCTATTGAAGAACTTCAAGGCGTGTAATTGCTTGCCTGTTTTAAAAGGCTAGAATCACCCATTTCTACATTAGGTAAATTAACCTTCTACCACACCGTTATCTTGGCATAAGAGGTTTGGTTGTTATGCATCAGTTGCACCAAGTATAACCCAGGTTTGATGTTAGCCTTGATGGTTATGGT
>RDYC01000084.1 GCA_004293295.1 Bacteroidota bacterium | reverse complement strand
GATTATGAATATGCATTTTAGTGCATCACCATACTTTTACACTGTTTAATCAACAAAATAAATCAAATGAAAACTAAAGAAGTAACAAGTAATAAGAAACAACCCGCCAGCCTAATTGCTGAAAATAAAAAGGGGATTGATAACCACAAAAAAGCTGCCACCCATTTTGACGCTGCTGCCAAAAGCCATTTAGATGCCGCAAAGCATCATGAGAATGGAAATCACGAAAAGGCGGCAAAAAGTACGGTTGAGGCTCATGGCCATGCTTGTGTTGCAAACGAAGCGCAGAAAGAAGATGTTAAACATCACACCAATAAGATTTAGGACAACCCACTTAAAAGCACAAAACAGCTTTGTGCTTTTAAGTTTATTTTTCTTGTTAAAAACGCCTGTTTTATTTTCGCAAACCCTTCAAACAGTTCCTTTTGTTGATTTAAGCAGGTATGCTGGCAAATGGTTTGAGGTGGCGGCCTTTCCGCAAAGGTTTCAAAAGGGTTGCCATATTAGATGAAGATGGTGTATAGGGCGATAGAATGAGGGTTTCTTTTGGGAAGGTTTATCATAAAATATAGAGCAACATCATTTGTTTCTGGTCACTAATTTATTCAAACACGGGTAAAACTCTAAAGCACAAAAGTCGGTTCAGCCAATAGCATGAAAGCAAAACAAGCAATACGCATTTCTAACCATAAATTTAAGTTATCCAAATTCAATACCGTTTATTCTGATAAATCAACTGAGGAAAATAATGATTTAAAAGAACGTTTAGAAAATGATATTGAACAAATTTCGAGTTTGCAGAATAAACTTTTTGCAGAAAATCGGCAGTCGTTATTGATTATTTTTCAAGGAATGGACAGTGCCGGTAAAGATGGAACAATCAAGCATATCATGAAGGGTGTTAATCCGCAAGGAGTGGAAGTGATTAGTTTTAAACACCCCAGTATTCAAGAGTTGGAGCATGATTACCTATGGCGGCATAATATTAAGTTGCCTAAAAGTGGGCAAATTGTAATATTTAATCGTTCGCATTACGAGAATGTACTCATATCAAAAGTGCATCCTGAATTGGTATTGGCAGAACGACTGCATGGTTATGATAAGTTATCAAGCATTGATAAGGTGTTTTGGAAGTTGCGGTACAATCAAATCAACTATTTTGAGAGGAGAAACATAGAAACCGGTACGCAGATTTTGAAATTTTTTTTGCACCTCTCTAAAGATGAGCAATGCAAACGGTTTTTAGATAGAATAAACAATCAAGATAAGCACTGGAAATTTTCTTCTGCTGATATTGAAGAGCGTAAATATTGGGTAGCATACCAACAGGCATATGAGCAAGCGATAAAACATACCAGCACCAAACAGGCACCATGGCATATTATTCCTGCTGATGATAAATTGTATGCACGCATGCTTATTGGCAGAATCATCTTAGAAAAGTTACAAGAAATGAAGCCCGTTTTCCCTCCAAAAACAAAAGCAGAACAAGAATATATGCTAAAGGCCAGGGCTTCCCTGGAAAAGGAAATCAGCCATTGATGATACTAAGACAACATGATGGCTTTGCTTTAAGCAGTAGGTTAATTATGTAATTTAACCCTTTAATTGTGTAACACAAAAGCCCCGTAAGTGTTCAACTTTGTACCGTTGAAAAAGTATTTCAACACAAGCACACTTAAATGAAAAATAGCATATCAGAGTTATTTGCCATTATCATGTTGTGTATTGCAAACGCAATTCCATCGTATAGTCAAAAAACACCACCTCTTTTTCTCAACAAACGGAGATTTATTAAAGGATAAACAATTAAATAGTTCAAAAATCAAATCCTATTAGTTGTCATAATGTGCATCAGGATAGGGTTTATTATACAAAAAAGTTATGGAAACGAAAGCAACCAAGCCTCTAAAAGAGAGATTATTTGAGGCAGTAAATAACGTATTAGAAGAGAACAAATCTGAGTTGACCAACAAAATTGAAAAGGTTTTGAAAAAGTCAATAAAGCGAATTGTGAAAGATTCAGACAAACAAATGAAGAAAACATTGAAGAAAAGCAAGAAATAACCAGAGAGGTTAAAGCAGCCTTCAATAATTACCACATGATCTATTGTAAGATTTAAATTAATAAACAAGCAAATGAAAACAGCCATAGGAATAACAGATGTAAATAGGCAGGTCGTGACCAAAGAGTTAGCAAAAATATTGGCTGATGAAACTGTGTTGTACATCAAAACCAAAAATGCACATTGGAATATTGAGGGTGCCGACTTTTATGATAAGCACAAGTTTTTTGAAGTACAGTTTGAGCAGTTGGATGAAATTATTGACAGTGTTGCAGAACGTATTCGTGCTCTCGGTCATTATGCACCCGCAAGCTTAAGGTTGTATTTGGAGTTAACCCACCTAACAGAGCAAACCAGGGAACACAACGATAGTAAAGGCTTTATCAAGCAGCTTTTAATTGACCACGAAAGCATTATTGTGGTATTACGCGAACATATTAACTCCTTTGGCTCCAACCATCATGATTTGGGTACGAGTGATTTTATCACCGGACTGATGGAGACGCACGAGAAAATGGCTTGGTTTTTACGCGCTCATTTGGTGTAATATAGCTAAAATTAATACAAATGAAACCTATATCACAATCAACTTTTTTACTTGAAATAGGAGATTTGTATCTTTTTAGCCTTCGTTTCTTCAAGGAAGTCTTTAAGCCGCGTTATGAATTTGCCGAACTCATCAAACAATGTTTTTACATTGGTTATAAAACAGTTCCTTTAGTAGCAATTACCGGTTTTATTATGGGCCTGGTCATCACTATTCAATCACACCCCAGTATGGAAGCTTTCGGGGCGGAATCGTGGTTGCCATCAGTGGTATCCGTTTCATTAGTTCGTGAAATCGTTCCGGTAATTACAGCACTCATTTGTGCAGGAAAAATCGGTTCCAGTATTGGGGCAGAAATTGGCTCTATGAGTGTAAGCGAACAGATTAATGCAATGGAGGTATCAGGAGCCAATCCATTTAAATACCTTGTAGTAACTAGGGTAATAGCTTCTATGTTAATGGTGCCATTGCTGGTGGTTATTAGTGATACCATTGGTTTGTATGGTGCTTTTTTGGGTGTTAATATGAAGCAGGTGATTAGTTTTCACCTATTTACCAATCAGGTTTTTTTAAAGCTCACTTTTCAGGATATTATACCCTCTATTATTAAGTCGTTCTTTTTTGGATTTGCCATTGGCATTATTGGATGCTTTAAAGGATATAACACGAAAAACGGAACAAGAGGGGTTGGAAGTACGGCTAACTCGGCAGTTGTAGCGTCTATTTTTGCAGTTTTTGTAATTGACTTAATGGCTGCGCAAATCGCTGATATTTTACATTTAAATTGAGTAACGAAACCAACATAGCAACTGATGTTATTCAAGTAAGTCATTTGAAAGTATCCTTCCTTGACAACCATGTATTGAAAGATTTTACCATTCAATTAAAGCAAGGTGAGAATTTAATTATACTTGGTGCATCAGGTTCTGGTAAGTCTGTATTAATAAAGTGCATTATCGGGCTAATGGTGGCTGATTCAGGCAGCATTAAAGTATTTGGTGATGAAGTTACAGAACTTACGCCAGAAGAATTAAATAAAATGAGGGCAAAGGTTGGCTTTCTGTTCCAAAGCAATGCCTTGTATGATTCAATGACAATAAGAGAGAACCTGAGGTTTCCCTTAATAAGGCATTGGGTAAAAAATGTAAGAGAAACAGCAGAAGAGTTAGTGATGGAAGCGTTAACAAACGTTGGACTTGAAGACACCGCAGATAAGTTTCCTTCGG
The DNA here is from genome assembly GCA_004293295.1 of Bacteroidota bacterium. GTDB lineage: Bacteria > Bacteroidota > Bacteroidia > UKL13-3 > UKL13-3 > UBA6183. Next base: position 647 of record RDYC01000084.1, on the reverse strand, counting down.
AATTATCGGGTGGTATGCAGAAACGAATAGCCTTGGCCCGCACATTGATATTGAAGCCGCAGGTTATTTTATACGATGAGCCCACAGCGGGGTTGGATCCTATTACCGGAAAAGAAATCTGTCAGTTGATGCTGGAATTGCAGAAGAAGTACCACACGTCTTCCATCATCATTACGCACGATTTAAATTGTGTTAAAATCATGGCAAGCCGCATTGTAATGCTTATAGATGGTATTTGTTATGCAACCGGAACATTTGAAGAATTAAAGCAATTAAAGGATAAACGGGTGACTGATTTTTTTGATTAAGCTCCGGTACTTACTAATTATAACAACAACCAAACAGCACCTACAATGGTGATAAATAAAAAAGGGGAATATGAAAGAACAAACGGGCAACAGGGTTAAACTTGGAGCCTTTGTATTGGTGGCTATTACTTGCCTCATACTTGGGCTTTATTACATTGGTAGTAAAAAAAATATTTTCCATTCAACAATAAAAGTGAGTGCTGATTTTAATAATGCTGATGGGTTGATGAGTGGAAACAATGTCTGTTTTAACGGAATCAATGTGGGGATGGTTACAAAGGTATCTTCCATTTCTGATTCAACGATTAAAGTTGAATTTACAGTTGATAAAGAGGAAAC
>RDYC01000083.1 GCA_004293295.1 Bacteroidota bacterium | reverse complement strand
ATTATAGATGGCTCTTTCCCTTGCACTGCAACCCCATCTTGAGTAAGTGCACTTCCAAATTAGCAAAAAGCCAACGCCAATAATAGCCCCGGCTGCAATTAGTTTCCAAAAAGCAATATTGGTGTCGGCACCCCTTGTTTTGCTGCTGCGCACTTTAATCAGTTCCTTGGTTTTTGCTTCAAAAAAGCCAAAAATCTCTTTTTCACTGGTTACTTTTGAAAAATACTCAACCAATTCATCAACTACTGCTGAAAGCTCCTTGGCATCACTGCCTTTAATTTCCATGTAAGCAATTTGTTGCTTAAGTTTCACGGCTGTACTTTTTAATTGGGTAACAAACTCCTTATCCGGTTTAATAGATAAGGTAACATCTTTGTCATTAACCGCTTCTTTTAATGGAGCTAACGATAGCTTTAAGGTATTAATACCGCTTTCGTTGTAGGTTTTGCCTTCTGCAACGGTGTGTTTTGCATAATCGGGATACACATTAAGTGCCACGCATCGGTCTGATTGCCGATAGTTTAATTCCGATAACATAAAAGAAGAAATGGCACCTTCCATTGCATCGAAAAACTCGCATAAGTTTTCTTTGGTATCAAATACATTCCTCACTTGTTGATAGGAATTTTGGAATAAGGATACCGCTTGTTGTTCCCTCGTTAATTGTCTCATAATTTGTATAATAATTGTATTGCCTACTCTTAACGGTTTTCAGCATACCCCGCCTTACTCTTTTAATGGATTTTCAGTTTTCTCCTTTTTTGGTCACTCCAATGGTTTTTTAGCTAGCTGTTTAATTGGGTTGATGGGTTCAAACTTAGCGGAATATTACTTGCTGAATCAAGAGTAGAAATACCCTTTTTTCATGGGGTAAATCCTCTTTTCCATAAACTGCATTTCGTGATTCACAAAATGTAAATCTCAATTCATGAAAAGAAAACAAATCATAAGAGTGAGATAAAAGGAACGGGTTTATGAATAAAAGGAACACAAAAAGTAAAAAAATGCTGCTCATTATTTAGATAGCATCAGACTTTCTACAAAAAAAGCGGGCTCCTTTTATTGAAGTCCGCTTTCTGTCGGTTACGTGAATAGGATGTTATCTTTTTTTGGGATCTCTTTTTTGTGGCGGACGTTGTAGCAGGAGATTCAATTTTTCAACGTGCTGGTTTACCTGTTCCAATGCAGCAGAAAGACCATAACGTAAGCCTTCATCTAAGTATTTGGGCATTTCATTATATATTTCTTCGCCATTGGCATCATTGTTAAGTAGCTTATTGATATGCTCTCTTATGGCAACAAATCCTGCACCTATTGCTGTTGATATGATGAAATCTTCGTTAAAGAATTTACTTTTGTTTATTGTGTTGCTAATGTCCCATGGTTGTAAATGTTTAACATATTCCGGAGCAATATCCTCAATCAATTCGCTCATAAATTCTTCGGCAAACATTGGAGTGAAAGCTGAGGAAAGAATTTCTTTGGCCAATATTCCAATAGAGTGCAAGTCATTTATTTTAATTTCTTTTAACGGTTGGTTGGGGTTATTCAGATTTGCCTCAATAATTTGACTATCCTTAAGTAGGTTAATAAAAATCCATCCTTTGGCACAATTTAATGTGCTTTTACGAAGCATCCAATTGGCGATATTCATGTAATACTGCTGAATGATGTCAAAATGATGATCTGAGAATCCAACCCCTTCTCCTGAACCGATTAAGTTGATGTTCACAAAGTGGTGCCAGGTGGAATCAACCACTATCCTGCCAACATTGGCCGGCCGGCCATTAAACACGGCAATTGATGGGAACAAGTGTGGTTCGGTTGGATCCTTACGTGCTGCTGAGCTACCATCAAGTACCAAAGACCGGGCAATAATCTGTGAGGAGATCCGGTGTATGTCTCCTGTAGTTGGGTCAATTACCTTAAATGATTTTTCCGATTTGCATTCTCCTTCATGCGGGTGGTCAGGCATAATGTCTATTATGCCTGAAGGTCTCAAACTAGTTCGTATGGATAATAACGGGTGTGGGCGCCCTAAGTCATATGTACGCACAAGAATAGCTTGTGGAATATCATCAGACTGGTTGCTAAATTGAGTGGAAACGGTAGTTCCTGAAGCAGGTCTATTAGTATCATTCCTTCGTGGTTCAGTCATACCAACTTCGTCTGTTCCAAAGTCTTCCCAATGTCTCATGTCTTTTATTCGTGGAATCTGACTGCATAAGGCACTACCGAGCAGTCCATGGTCACCAGTAGCAAATACATTTCCACCTGCATTCATATAGTTGGTAATCGCATCTAGTTCATCTTGAAACAAGTAACTTCTATTTATCGGTACTGGCTGGGGTCTAGTGATATCACCGGAAGCGGGCAGTGAGATAGGGGTAATACCGAATAGCCAAATCTGATCAAAGTCATTTAAGTTTACACTGGTAGCAAAGTCGAAATTCGCAATGCGGTTTACCACCACATTATTGGTGTTAACCGGTGTTTGTGAATCTCTATGTGCAATGGTAACCTTGTACCTGATATTGCTAAAAAGAATTTGATTGAGTTTGTTGAAGGAGGTTAGGAACTCTGATAATCCAAAGCTGCCAAACTCAAAGTTTAACGAGCCATCTGCAACAATCAGTACATTGGCTATACAACGTTTTCTCCGCCCCCAAAATGGGTTTAAGTCAAGAAGAAAGTCGGGTTTTTGTTTTTGCAATTCCAGCATTGCTTGTTTGCGCTCAGCTCTTGATAGTAGATGCATGTTTTCGAACGCATGTTTTAAATCTGTAGTCATACTTTTGTACTTGTGCCTACTCTTAACGGTTTTCAGCATACCCCGTCTTACTCTTTTAATGGATTTTCAGCTTTCTCCTTTTTAGTCACTCCAATGTTTTTTTAGCTAGCTGTTTAATTGGGTTGATAGGTTCAAACTTAGGTTAAGATGATAGCTAAAATCAAGAGTAGAAATACCCTTTTTTCTTGGGGTAAATACTCTTTTTTGCTAAAGGTACTTGCTGTTTTATAAAAGTAGTTTATGGTACATGAATGGAACAAAAAATAACTGAACATGCATAAAGAGCACCACAAAGACTTACTACCGATGAAATGTGGAGGTGAAAATGGCTTAAACTTGGTGTTACAACATCAACAATTGGCAAGGAGATGTAAAACAATCGTGGCTGGGAGTGGTAAAATATTTGCGATACTAATAGCCATTGCAGAATACACCGAATTATAAGACCAATGGGTTATCAACTGTTCATTGTTTCTCCGGTAATGCGGCATTCAAGAGCTTTTCAAACAGAGGAACTGTCCACACAAAAATAAGTACCCCTAAAATATTAAAAAGCATGTGGGCGTTAGCAATGGTACGTTCAATGGAAGCTTGATGGCTGATGATGTTAACCAATTGTATAAAGGGATAGAACAAAAGCAAACCCAATAGGATAGAGAAGAGGTTAAAGGTTAAATGAAACAGTCCGGTTTTTATCGCAGAGCGACTTCCCTTTATGGTAGCGATGAGTGTATCACTGCAAGTGCCTAGCTCTGCACCTAACATAATGGCTGTGCCACCTGCCATGCTTAAAAAACCTTTTTTGGCCAAAATAATGGCCATACCTACCGTTGCCGATGATGATTGAATGATTAAGGTTACCACAGCGCCCACCAAAGCCCCAACAATAGGTTTTTCTGTTTTGGCCATCCAGGCGGTAAAAAATGGCTCGTCCTTTAGCGGTTCAACGGCATTTTCCATAGTGAACAAACCAAAAAACAACACTCCGAAATAGAGAATTACTTTACCGATGTTATTGATTCGGTTCGACTTGGAAACAATTAACAAAATAAAACCCAATAGCAACAGTACTGGAGAGTATTTGCCAATGTCCATAGCAATAATCTGGCTGCTCACCGTTGTGCCTATATTGGCACCTAACACAATACCCATCGCCTGTTTAAAGGTGATGATGTTTGAATTAACAAAAACGATGGTGATGATGATTACCGCTGACGAAGAATCAAGCAGTATGGTGGCAATGGTGCCAACCAGCAAGCCACTAAACGTGTTGGAGGTGAATTTCTCTATCCAGTTTTTAGCATTTTCGCCAAGGGTTAGTTTAAGTGTTTCTGATAAATTGTTTACTGCAAACAAAAACAGGATTAATCCGGCTATAATGGATAGGCATACTTCTGTCATTAGGTTGGGTTACGAATAATGTCCCCAACATTAATCAATATACCATTACCTCATGTTAACTTCTAATCAACTGTATGTTAAATAAAAATATACAGGTTGTTATCACAGGCGAATAGGGTTGTTTTATTAAAACGACAGGTTTACCGTTGAGGCCAAACGATCTGTTACATAAATGTTTTGCAACGGATTTACACACATTACCGGAATGCCCTCTTCATTGTTGATTACATTCTGTTCTTCAGGCCCGATGATTATATCTTTTAATCCTTTCTCATTGGTGGTAAGGATGATAATCATATTTGCCTC
>RDYC01000082.1 GCA_004293295.1 Bacteroidota bacterium | reverse complement strand
ATTTAATGCATTAGAAGTATCACCGGTTCCAAAATTCCAATGATAGGTATTGCCCACTTGCGATGTGTTGTTAAACAAAACCGATAAAGGACTACAACCGGAGATTTTATCAGGAAGAAATGCGGTTACCGGCTTGGCTCGCAATGTAACTTGAGATTGTGCAGTATCTACACAACCATGTTCACTATATGCAATTAACTTAACGGTATAAATTGTATCAAGCAAATTTCTTGCTAAGAATTGTGAAGCCCCGTTTTGTGTAGTAGCACTCTGCCCATTACCGTACTGCCAAATAAAGTTCATATCCTTTATGGTTCCGGTGTCATTAGGAATTGATACATTATTAAACAATACATTCAGAGGGCCACAGCCCGAAGTAGTGTTGGCGGTAAAAATAGACTTGGGTTTTGGAAACACACGGATAGTTTGAAAAGAAGTGTCTTTGCAGCCAAACTGATTGGAAACAATGAGCCTTGGCGAGTAAATGCTATCAACTGAAGCACTAGGCAAAAAGGTGGTTACAGGGTTTTTAACACTTGATTGTAAACCGTTTCCAAATCTCCAAACAAAAGTAGCTATGTTGGTATCATTCGGGATAGATGAATTGATGAAAGAAGTGGTGAGCGGGCCGCAACCACTTGGTAAGTTGGGTGAGAACGCAGCCACCGGTAATGGATAAACAGGAATATTTCTTTTTGCAGTATCAATACAACCACTTATGGTTTTTGCCGTTAGTGTAACCGGATACACTTGTGTTATTAAATTAAAAGTATTGGTAAATACCTTACTTGGATTGCTGTTAATGGTATCAAAAGTAGCATCACCAAAATCCCATTCATACTTAACTGCCCGCAGTGATGTATTGTTGAAAGTAACCGGGTAAGGATGACAAGCACCCGGGACACTGGCAAACTGAGCATCAGGCAGGGGATTTATTTTTATGGGCTTAAACAAAGTGTCTCTACAGCCATACGGAGATGTGCTGATTAACCGAACAGTATAAGTTGTATCCCTGGTTGGTAAACCAATAAAATTTGCTACCGGATTTATAGCTACTGATGATTGGCCATTTCCAAAATTCCATTGGTTAACTGTTCCACCGAGTGAAGAATTAAAAAAGGCAATACTTCCTCCGCCACAAATACTATCTGATGAGGGAAAGAAATCAGCAATGGGATTGTAGCGTGCAATAATGGTTGTTTTAACCGTATCACCCAAACAACCATGTACCGATTGCGAAGTGAGTTTTACCTCATAAATGGAATCAAAAATAGGATAGGATATAAACTTATGTGAGGGGTTGAGTGCAGAAGAAGTATCCCCATCACCAAAGTTCCAATAGTATTTAAAGCCTAGTTGGGTATTATTGGTAAACTGAATGGTAAGCGGTCCGCATCCTGCTGTTTGGTTAGTAGAAAAGGCAGTGACAGGATTTGGCCTAATGGTAATTTTACGGCTAGTGGTATCAATACATCCATGTTCGCTAAATGCGGTTAAACGGATGGTATATGGCGTATCTGCGAGTAACCTGGCAGTAAACTGCGAGGCACCATCTTGTGTTACATCACTAAACCCATTGCCGTAGTTCCATAAAAAAGACATGTTATTGATACTTCCGGTATCATTTGGAAAAGATTGGTTCGCAAAAGTTACTTGAAGTGGTCCGCATCCACTGGTTACACTTGGTGTAAACACTGATTTAGGATTTGGGTAAACACGTACCGCACCAAAAGTAGTATCAGCGCATCCATGTTCCGAAAAGGCAATTAATCGGGGAGAATAAACACTATCAACTGTTTGAGATGCGGTGTACGTTGCTTGTGGATTCACTTGCGTTGATGTTTGTCCGTTCGCAAAACGCCAGTTAAACGTCATGATATTGATAGAACCCGTATCATTGGGGATAGAGTTATTGGTAAATGTGGTGGTATGTGGTCCACAACCTGCCGGATTATTAACTGTAAATGCAGCTTTAGCTTTTGGATAAACCCTAACCGTAGATGCAGAAGTATCCGAACACCCAAATCGGCTAAATGAAATTAACCGTACATTGTACGTGGTATCTTTTGTTGCTGAAGCAAGAAATAACCCTGTTGGATTTTGCAAAGAAGAAGAAGTGCTATTTCCAAAATCCCAATTAAATGTCATATTGCTTAAGTTTCCGCCAAACTTATGATTGGAGGTGTTATTAAAAGCTACAGATAAAGGACCACACCCATTGGTTATAGCATGTGTAAATGAGCTTACAGGTTGAGGAAATACACGAATGGTTTTGGTAATACTGTCTTTACAGCCTGCAATATTATTGGCTATTAACTTAACCTGGTAGGTGCTATCGTTTTGTTGAGAAGGCAAATAAACAGTGCTCGAGTTTGTGGTGTTGGCTGTATTGCCGTTACCCAATCTCCATATATAACTCGATCCGTCAGGGGTTGTATTGGTAAAGTTCACTGTTAAAGGGCCGCATCCGCTGTCTGCACTTGATGTAAAGTTTGGACTTGGGTTCCCAAAAGTATATAATGTTCTAACAGCAGTATCCGGCTTGCAATTAAACTGATTTGTGGCAACCAATCGTATTGGTACTACCTGTCCGCTTAAAGCAATAAGGGTATCTGGTCTATTGGTTAACGTACTGGTTTGAGTGTTGCCTACCAACCATTTGTAACCGTTTGATAAAATTGATGTGTTGGTAAACACAAATGACTTTGGAGCACATCCAATGGTATCATTTACATTAAAGGAAGCATCGGGTAAAGGGCGAGATGTTACCGGAAAGGTAACTGAATCTCTGCATCCTTGAAGACTGTAGGCTATTAGTTTTACGTTAAACTGTCCGGTGTCGTTGTAAGCATAAGGATATGGAGCAGTGCTTGTTACAAAAAAGTCGCCTGTACCATCGCCAAAAGTCCAGGAATAAGCAAACGCACCAAGGGAGTTGTTAGTAAAACTAAAAGAATCTCCTTTACACAACGCAGGTGCATTGCTGCTGGCGGCAGCGGTAGGTGTGGAGTTCACCACGGTGTTAATACTATCGGTATTGCTGCACCCATTATTGGTGGTTACGGTTAGTTTTGTTTTAAATGTTCCTAGGTTCGGAAAGATGAAACTCGGATGTTGCGTGGTACTATCCGTAATCCCATTATTATCGAAGTCCCAAGCCCATTGTGCAATAGTATTTCCAGATCCAACAATTGAACTGTCGGAGAAAAAGGTGCGTTGCCCTCTGCATGCAAGAGTTTTAAATAAGCGGGCGTCAGGAACAGGATGCACTGTAATGCTTGAGTTGGTGTTTGTAGTACAGCCGGCATTGTTGCTAACAGAATACACAATATTATACGTTCCGGGAGTTGGAAAACGATACACGGTATCCTCAACCCGAGCGGTATCTGTGGTGCCAAACGTCCATCGGTATGCTGCAATTGTAGCCGGAGCTGCTGTAGTGGCTGTGCCATTAAATGTTACCAACGCTCCATCACAAATGGTTGATGGGGTAGATGCAAAACTTATAACAGGAGATGACCTAACAGAGACAACAACCGTATCTCGGCCAATACAGGTTTTATCGGTTGTAATTTGTAATATGGCATTAAATGTTCCAGATGCCGGATAGGTAAAGTTTTGAGTAGCTGTTCCTGAATTGGTGCTATCTCCGTTTCCATATATCCACCTGTAATTGGTGATTACATCACCCGGGGCAACTGTTGATGAACTGGTAAAAGTAGTAGCTGTCCCACGGCAAACATCAGTTGCGGTAAACTGTGCATTTGGCAATGTACTTACAGCTATGGTAACTATCTGCGAATCTTTGCCGCAGGTGTCGGTTACTACCAGTTTAATAGGGAAAGATCCCGTGGTGTTATAAGTGATTGGAGGGGGGACTCTTAAAGTAGAAGTTTGCCCATTACCAAAGTCCCAAAAATAAGTAGCATTCGGCCCTTGATTGGTAGTGTTGTTTTGCACCTGTACAGTGTGAGGCACACAGCCCGATGTAGCATTGCCAATAGAAACATTTGGTTTTGCAAAAACACGCAAGGTATCTCGCACGATAATATTATTGGCACAAACATTACTTACAGATAAACGTATGACATAGGTGCCCGGATTGTTAAAAGTTCTAGATAGTGTTTGTAGTGTAGAGCTATTTGGGCTGGTTCCTGGTAATGTCCAGAAACGGGTATTACCAGTTCCTAACGAAGTATCAGTAAAGGTGACAGATAAAGGTGCACAACCAAATTTTGGACTCATGGTGAAGCCAACAACTGGAGGGGCATTAATGGTAACAGTTGTAAATGTGGTATCGCTTCCGCAGGCATTGCTATCAATTAGCATAATGGTGTATGGCCCAAGCGAAGGAAAGGTGTGGGTTTGCGCATTCTTAGTGGTAATCCATCCGGTGTTGGTTCCATCTCCAAAACTCCAGTAATAGTAACGCTGTCCTGTAATACAGTTATCTTGAGAGGAGTTGCCAAAAGTGTACGTTAGAGATGGTTGACATAAATTGGAAGGTGGATTAATCTGTGCCAC
>RDYC01000081.1 GCA_004293295.1 Bacteroidota bacterium | reverse complement strand
CTTGTAAAATTGAAGATGGTCGACTTTTAACTGCAAATGTGCCAACCGATATTATTCCTCGTTTTCAGGTGGTTGAGTATTTAAGGGCATTTTTACTGGGCAGGATGGCCTGGAGTAAAATGAACGGGCTATTACTAATTAGTGGGGCCCTTGGTTTTTTTGATAAAGAGGTGGTGATTAAATGCGGGGGTTATGATCACAATACCGTTGGCGAGGACATGGAGCTTGTAGTGCGCATGAGGAGATACATGAGTGAAAACAAATTGAAATATAAGGTAGTATATATTCCTGACCCATTATGTTGGACCGAAGCCCCTTCTGATTACCAACTTCTAGCAAAACAAAGGAGTCGTTGGATGCGTGGAACCATGGAAACGCTCTGGAAACACAAGATATTGTTCATGAACCCGAAATATGGGTTATTGGGTGTGTTAAGTTATCCCTTTTGGCTGTTTTTTGAATGGTTGGCACCAATTATAGAGTTTCTTGGGCTCATTTATTTTCTTTTTTTAGTTTCAATTGGCTATAGCAACTGGCACTTTTTCCTAATTTTATTCGGCACAGTATATTTTTTCGCCATCACTATCTCAACGTTATCGCTTGTATTCGAAGAATTCAGTTACCGCCAATATGACAAACATCGTGATATTTTAAAGTTGATTGGCACGGCCCTTCTTGAGCCCATTATTTATCACCCAAGATCGGCATGGTGGGGGTTAAAAGGTAATTTGGAGAAAATACGCGGAAATAAAGGTTGGGGAGAGATGACCCGCTCTGGTTTTCAAGGAAGAGTTGTAAAGTCAAAGTAGCTATTACATCGTAAAAACTGTTTTTTATTTCTATATACGGTTGTTTGTACTTAAATGACGTAAAAATTTCTTGCTGATTATCAGCCCATTAAACTTTTATTTCTAAAATCACCGCTTGTTCTTTTAAACAGCTATTTATTTCGTTTAAAATCCATTAGATTTGTTTCGTGATTTTTATAATCATGAACAAAAGGGTTATTTGTTCAAAGTGTTTAATGTTTAAAAATGAAAACGCATGAAAAAGTTACTTGCACACATCATTGAAGAAAACATTCAGTTTGCACAAAAATTGAATGTTGCTTTACAGCGCACCAATATTTATGAAACCCGGGTTTTTGCGAGTGCCAGCTCTTACCAAAACTATATGGGTAATCGACCTGATTTGTTGGTTATGGATCATGAGGTAAAATATGCCGCTCGTAGCCTTAAAAGAGAAGATATTGGAAAGTCAAGCCAAAAAATACTGGTGTTAAAGGATAATAGCCTAACCAATCCAATAGCCGCCTATGAGTATGTTTTGAAGGATGAATTCGCTGTAGAAAAAATTGAAAAAATAGCCGGTGGTTACGCCAATGTGGCTAAAATAAAGGAGGAAAACCGGGCGCTTACCAAGGTAATCAAGATGGAAAAGAACTTGATTATTTGGACAGCAACGATCATCATATCGTTGTTTTATGCCACTTTTTTAATTCAATAATGTTGATTCACTCTACTTTAAAATGGTCATGTTTAATTAAACATGACCATTTTTTTTGCTTGATTCTTTATAATCCCTAATTGTATTGAGCTCTGCATCTATAATAAGTGATAAGAATAACTTCTTTTTACCGCCTACAAGGGCTCTTTCAATTGCATGATGGTAGGCTTGTTGTGCTTTGTTGCCGCTTTTTATCCTAGCTATTAAATAACCATATTTGAGCAAGATGAGGTTCATTACTAAGTGGCAAGTTTTTTCATTTGCCTTGTCAAAAGGATAAATGGCCAGTAGCCGCAGGTGTACCTCAGATGCTAATACAATAGGGTGTAAATTATCTTTATTATTGTTGTACCAAGCAAAGAGGGTTTCAACTTGTTCTCTAATCAATGAAGGATCTGGAGGAATGAACTTACTCCCTTTAAATGTTACAACATGCTTGCGGTATTTTCCTGCATTAGTTTGATCCATTTCGCTTAGCATGAAGCGATGAATGGTTAATAATTCTTGTTCAGTAAAATCGGTCTTATTAAGCGCGAGTTTTTTTACGTAGGTAAGAGCCTCTTTATGGCAAATTACATCTAGGTGTTCTTGTTGGTTTTTTCCACTAAGCGTTAAGCCTTGATTTAGAATCAGATTGGTTTCTTTCAAGGTTAGTGAGCTTCCACCAATCCGGGCACTCTCATAAATATAAGCTAAATCAATAGCGGTTAATTCAGTCAGATTGTTTTGTTGACTTATAATGTCAAGTTCTTTTTTGGTGGTGTCAATCTCTTGTATCTTAGGGAGTAATGATTTTGGAATGGGAAGTGCTGTCGACTGATGAAGGGCGTGTTTGATTTCCTTTTTTGCACCAATTATTGCTTGCAAGGCAAGGTGGTCTCTTCCGACTTCGTGAAAAATCTTTTCTTTTAACCAGCTAATTAATAAATCATTAGTATTAATGTTTAGCGCGCTAGCAAGCTTAATGACTTGTTCTTTGGTCGGCATTCTGTTCCCGGACTCAAACTTACTTATAAGGGCAGGGTCAATTTTAAGCTTTTGGGCCAACTCCCTCAAAGTAATACCCTTTTTTTCTCTTGCCGATTTAAGTAAGTTTTGCATTGCCATCACACGATGACAAAAATAGTCAAAACGCTTGTTTCTGCAAATCGTTTATAACTCTTTCTTTAAAAATTGCCCAGTATGGCTTCTGCTTTCTTTACAAACCTCTTCAGGTGTTCCGGCAAAAAGCACTTCCCCGCCATATTTTCCGCCTTCCGGGCCTATGTCAATAACATGGTCGGCAACTTTTACCATATCCAAGTTATGTTCTATTACTAGCACCGTGTTGCCTTTATCCACTAATTTTTGCAGAACATCAAGCAAAACTCTCACATCCTCAAAGTGCAAACCTGTAGTTGGTTCATCAAGAATATAAAAGGTATTTCCTGTGTCTCTTTTGCTTAGCTCAGTAGCGAGTTTAACTCGTTGTGCCTCCCCTCCGCTTAGTGTGGTGCTGGGTTGTCCCAAAGTGATGTAACCCAGGCCAACATCGTTTAACGCTTCTATTTTTCTTAAAATTTGTGGGGAATGTTCAAAAAACCGCACGGCATCTTCAATACTCATGTCCAATACATCGTTAATTGATTTGCCTTTATACCTAATTTCAAGCGTTTCTCGGTTATATCGCTTACCATTACAGGTTTCGCACTTGACATAAACATCAGGAAGAAAGTTCATTTCTATTGTTCGCATACCTCCACCTTGGCAGGTTTCACAGCGTCCTCCTTTTACATTAAAGGAAAACCGCCCTGACTTGTAACCACGAATTTTAGATTCAGGGAGATTAGCAAATAGTTCGCGAATGTTAGCAAAAACTTCTACATAAGTTGCCGGATTGCTTCGTGGCGTTCTTCCTATGGGACTCTGGTCAATATCAATAACTTTATCTACATGTTCAAGGCCGTCAATTTTTTTATAGGATAAAGGTTTTTGGTGGGAGTCATAAAAATGTTGCCTTAGTATAGGGTATAAGGTTTCATTGATTAATGAAGATTTGCCACTGCCACTAACCCCGGTAACAGCAATCAGTTTTCCTAAGGGGAATTCAACAGTGAGGTTTTTTAAGTTATTTCCCTTAGCACCATGCAATACCAATTTTTTACCATTGCCCTTTCTTCGTTTTTTTGGTACACTTATCTCCCTTTTGCCATTCAGGTATTCTGCTGTTGCGGAATTGGACTTTTTAATATCGGCCAATGTGCCTTGCGCAGCAATATGCCCGCCATGCAGGCCTGCTCCATAACCAATGTCTAATATAAAGTCACTTTCAGCCATCATGTCTTTATCATGTTCCACAACAATCACGCTGTTTCCAACGTCACGTAACTCTTTTAATGATGCGATGAGGCGATTGTTATCGCGTTGGTGAAGCCCTATACTTGGTTCGTCAAGAATATACAATACACCAACCAGTTGCGAGCCAATTTGGGTTGCCAGCCTAATTCTTTGTGCTTCGCCACCGCTTAGGGTTCTGGCTGGAGAGTTTAATGTTAAGTAGTTAATGCCTACTCCTACTAAAAATTTAATCCTACTTCTTATCTCTTTAAGAATTTCAACAGCTATAACTGATTGTTTTGCATCTAGGTGCTTATCAATTTCTTTTTCAAACCATTCGCCTAAGGCACTAATTTCAAGAGAAGCTAAGTCGGCAATGTTTTTATCGCCAATCTTATAATGTAAAGACTCTTTTTTTAAACGAGCACCGCTGCATTCGGGACAGGTTTCAATTGTCATAAACTCTTCGGCCCAGCGAACAACGGAGTCAGCGCTTTTTTCATGATAATGCCGGGTAATAAAGGGAATTAAACCTTCCCATGTTGAATTATAGTTTTGTGTATAACCACTAGTGTATTGGTAAGGAACAACCAAGGGCTCATCACTACCAAACAAAATCACATCAAGGGCTTCTCTGCTTATTTTTTCAATAGGATCGGCAAAACTAAACTTATGTTTTTTTGAGAGTTCCCGGAGTTGAAGAAAGGTCCAGTTATCTCTTGGTTCGCCC
>RDYC01000080.1 GCA_004293295.1 Bacteroidota bacterium | reverse complement strand
TTTAGCTTAATACCTACATTAACCGTAAACAACTTAACCGGTGTTACTTTGAATAATAACCTGACCATTTCGAATGCTTTAAACTTAACCAATGGAATTGTAAGCGGCACCGGTACATTAACTTTAGGTAATGCTTCATTTAACAATACATTTGCCATGACCAGTACCGGAGGCACATTAACTTGTGCTGCCGTATCAGGGTTAACGGGAATTTTACCCGGCAACGCAACCTTTACTTATAACGCACCAAACCCAGTAGCTTCTATCACAACAGGAAATGAACTCAATATTGCTGCGGCTTCAAATATGAATGTTGTTTTTAATGCCATTGCAGGGGGCAACTATATTTTAGGTTCTAATATTGATGTGAATAACCTGACTTTAAATGACACATTGGATGTAGCCGCAAACACATTAACAGTAAATCGTATTGCTACCTTTATTGCCTTACCCTTTGTAACTGGAGCTGGTTCATTTACCATGGGTCCGAATGCTACTTTAGTTACCTCAAACCAATTAGGGATTACAGCATCAAGTGCTGCAGGTTCCGTACAAACAGCAACAAGGAACTACAGTGCAACTGGTAATTATACCTTTAATGGTGCATCAGGTCAGGTAACAGGTGATGGCTTACCAACAATCTTAACAGGAGGAACAGTAACCATCAGTACTACCGGAGGAACACTTTTAAGCCAATCTACTGTATTTAACAATTTAACACTTACTGCTAATTTATTATTAGGCACACATGCAGCAACTATAAACGGTATCGGCAATTTAGGAACATTGGCGATAACAGGTGACGGTGCATTTATAGCCGGTGCAACTTCCAGGTTATTACTCAATAGTACAGCAACAGCTGGTGTGCTTCAGGCAACCGGAACAAATGGTAATATTCAAAACACCGGAGGTAGAACATACTCTTTGGGTATGGATATTGTGTTGGGAGGCGCAGCGGTTGCTACCGGAGATAATTTCCCTACAATAGGTGTTGATTCATTGGTACTGAACCAAACCTCAACAATAGTTTTAACTGCTGCTACCAGTGTAAATACTTTATTTATAACCAATACTGGTCGCCTAACTACTACTTCAACTAACATTTTGACAATTCTTGGAAATCAATCAGGTAATGTGGCTAGAACAAGCACAGGATATGTTGATGGTCCTTTAACTAGAACAATTGGACTTGGTGCAGTGGGTAGTTTTGTTTTTCCACTTGGTGTAGGTACTACCGCTAATCTTGGGCTAGAAATTATTAACCCGGTGGTTGGTATAGCTGATATTACACTTACTGCAATTGCAAGAAGTTTAGCTACAGGAGGCAGTGTTGGAACAGGTTTAACCTCTTTAACCAATACCCGTTATTGGAGCATAGCCCCAGTTGGAGGAGGCGGTATATTAACTTCAGTTGGTAATGTGCGAATTTTCGAATCTACGCCAACGACTTTAGGAAGTAATTCAAAAAAAATTGGCTTTACCACACAATTAAGCAACGGTACCTATAATAGTATAGGTGGACAATTGGATTCTGCTAATGTAAACATATTAAGTTCACTTCCTATTCCTGCATTTGGGGTTGGAGGCGATAGTACTTTTTTTGTACTCGGAAATGGAACAGCAACAGGTACATTTACCGGTGGAACTTATACCGTTGGCCCTACTGGTAACTACTTTAGCTTAACAGCTGCCATAGCCGCCATTAATGAAACTGCTTCATTAACAGGGCCAGTAGTTTTAGAGTTTCAAAGCACTTATAATCCTGCAGTTGAAACTTATCCAATTGTATTCAGGGCTACCTTACCTACCACATCAACTAGAACGATTACCATTCGTCCTTCCATTGGTGTAACAAGCAATATTGCTTTTAACGGCTCTATATTCACAAGCACGGCACTAATTGATTTTAATGGTGGTAAAAATATCATTATTGATGGCCGCCCAGGCGGAACAGGAACCAATCGTTTTCTTTCATTCAATCAACAAACCGTAGGCGCATTTCCTACATTTAGGTTTATTAATGATGCCCAAAATGATACCTTACGTTTCATCTCTGTGCTTGGACAAAATACATCAACAAGCAGCGGACTTATTTTTATAAGTAATACCAATGGAACTGGAGGAAACAATAATTTA
This sequence comes from Bacteroidota bacterium, assembly GCA_004293295.1. Lineage (GTDB taxonomy): Bacteria > Bacteroidota > Bacteroidia > UKL13-3 > UKL13-3 > UBA6183. Next base: position 2,421 of record RDYC01000080.1, on the reverse strand, counting down.
GGTATTACCAATTGCACCATCAATGGTCTGTCTAACACCGCCAATTGTATTTTTGGGTCAGGCACTGCTTCTCCTGCAGATAATAAAAACATCAATATAAGCAATAACAACATATTCGACTTTTTTGTGAATGGAAGTTCGACAACCGGATTGATTGCCGCAGCAGGTTGTTCAAATTGGACGATTGATGCGAATAATTTCTACCAAACATCAATTCGCAATAGCTTGTCAGTTCCTGCAATGACCACTGCTACTAATTTCAGGGCTATTCAATTAAACAATACCGCTACGAATGCTAACTTTATTGTAACCAATAATAGAGTAGGTGGTAATATTCCAGGGGTTGCAGGTTCGGTATTTATTTTGGGTGATAGCATTTCAAATCTGGGTCATCTTTTCCGTCCGTTTGATTTCAGTAATGTTGGAACTTTAATACCCACTTCTGTTCAAGGAAATATTATTTCTAATATTACATTATACACAAGTGGAACAGATAACTTTACAGGAATTGGCGCATTGCAAGCCGGAGCGTATAATATTGGCAACTTAGCCGGAAATACCATTGGGTCTGCTACTGGCAATAACGCTATTAACTTATTTTTGCGTGGCACAGCCAACTCTAACGCTCGAGGCATTCAATTTACCGGAACTTCAGGGGGCTTAATACAAAACAATTCAGTTGGTGGAATTACCTTAACTGTTCAAGGAGCACAATCAGCAAACATCTCATTTTTATTTGCTGCAATTAATGCCGGTGCTACTTTCTTACAACCGTTAACTATTAGCAATAACACAGTTGGTAGCGCAACTACCGCTCATAGTATTCAGGGTGCGGCTTCATCCGTAGGGCCAATAGCCATTTTTGGTATCCAGCCAAACGGAGCTACAGGTGCGGCAATTACCGTTTCAAATAATACTGTAGCCAATATAACCAGTATTGGAACTAGTATATCAGGAGACAACGCTACAAGAGGAATATGGGTGGCAGGTGCATCAAGCATTTCAACTACCATTACCAACAATACCATTCGTAACTTACGCTCAGATGCTGGTAATAACTTTAATAACCAATTTGCTTCGGTTGTTGGAATATCTAACACAACAACTGGTGCAGGTTCGCAAATCATATCAAACAATACTGTTCATTCATTGAGTTCTACATTTAATGGGGCTGTTACAAACAATGCTATAGGTATTTTTTATAACTCAACTAATACAGGATTAGCAAATATTATTGAGCGGAACATCATTCACTCAATGGAAACAGGAAGCTCAAACAACTTAGCAACTCAAACAGGTATTAATATAGGTGCCGCAGCAACTGTAATTAGGGTGATTAATAATTTCGTGCGATTGGGAGTAAATATTAATGGAACAACTAACAATACCAATTCAAACTTTATTGGCATTTGGAAACAAAACACAACGAACACTGCCATATTGCATAACACAGTGTACATAGCCGGTAATCCATCCGCTACCGATACTATATCTATTTCTGCTGCTTTTAGTAAAACGGGTTCTGCTGCAATTGACTCGGTAATGAATAACATTTTTGTGAATGCTCGCAGCAATGCATCAGGTACCGGTGAACATTATGCCACTAGATTAAATAATACAACAGGTTTAAGAAGCGATGCTAACTTATACTTTGCAAATGGAACAGGAGGAACATTATTCAGAAACGGGTTTGATAGAATAACTAACCTTCAAGCATGGAGAAGTATTCAAAAACCTTGGGAAATTGGTTCTGCAGTAGCCAATCCATTATTTAATGCCGGTATTACCAATGGAGCTGCAACCATCAACTTTACTTTAAATGCAAATAGTCCTGCGGCAACTGCTGCCATTACTTTATCGAATGTTACCGTTGACCAAGGCGGAAATGCAAGACCAGCAGCTAGAGCAATAGGATCTTTTGATGTGGGCTTATCCGCATTAACAGCAGCTAATGATTTGTATACACCACGCATTACTTTTACTGCCATTGGTAATAGACCAGCTTTAAATACGGCTTTCAACGATGTAGTGGTAACAGATATTGGTACAGGTGTGCCAACATCTGGTGCTTTGGCTCCTAAATTGTGGTATATGAACGCCACTACCAATAGTGCATGGGCTAGTGTAGCGCCAACATCAAACACAGGAACGGGAAATAATGCCACTTTTGCATTTAATTTTGATTGGAGTTTAATTGGAGGTACACCAGCCGCAAGCAATAAGATTAAATACTACTTTGTTGCTCAAGATGGGGCTACTTCTCCTAATGTTTGGTATAGTCAATATACTGGCATTGATCCAATTCATTCTGCAGTGGGCACACAAACTACAGCGCCTTCGCTTACGGATAGCTTTTTAATCGTTGCACCATTGAGTACTACAATTTCAATTCCTACAGACTACCCTTCTTTAACCGGTGCC
>RDYC01000079.1 GCA_004293295.1 Bacteroidota bacterium | reverse complement strand
GCTCAAAGATTTTTTGGTAAAGGGCTATGCCATCAATCAAAAACGCTTAGACGAGTTACAGCAAGTGGTACAGTTGATAAGTGCGGGCAAAAATATTGATGAACTAAATGCCTTAGAAGCCAAAGGGATGTTGGATATTATCACCAACTATACCCAAAGTTTTATCCTGCTCAACCAATATGACAGCCACAGCCTGCAAACACAAAACCTGAATGAAAACATCACTTATGAAATTGAATATAAGGAAGCCTTTTCCGCCATACAAGAACTAAAACGTCAATTAATAACTGCCAAAGAAGCTACCTCACTATTTGGCAACCCCAAAGACGACAGTTTTCAGGGCATTTTGGGAAATGTAGTACAAAGTTTTGGTGGTCAGTATTTATACCCAAGTATTGAAGAACAAGCCGCTAATTTGTTGTATTTCATCATCAAAAATCATCCGTTTAGTGATGGCAACAAACGCATTGGGGCGTTTATGTTTGTATGGTTTTTAGAAAAAAACAAACACCGCTTCAAAGCCAATGGCGAATTGAAAATTAACGACAATGCCTTAGTTGCCTTGGCATTATTGGTAGCCCAAAGCAATCCTTCCGAAAAAGACTTAATGGTGCAGTTGATTATTAACCTCATCAAAAATAGATAATTATGCAGTTTACAGATACTTCAGAAAGAGGTTTTCAAAAGTTCATTACCAACTATTTGGTAACGGAGCATCATTTTATTGAAACCACTCCAACCGAATTTGACCGAGAGTTTTGCATCAATACCAAACAAGTATTGGCATTTATAGCGGCAACCCAAAAAGAAGCCTTTGAGATGATTAAGAAAAAAGGTGAACGCAGTTTCTTGGTTCGCTTGGATGAAAAGATAAAAGAGTTGGGTGTTGTTGAAGTGCTTCGTAAAGGCGTAAAGCATTTTGATAAAACCATAGATTTATTTTACCGAAAGCCCGCTTCTGGTTACAATCCAAAAGATGGGGCACGCTATGCTGCCAATGTATTTTCTGTAACTCAGGAATTGAAATACAGCCTAAGCCACGAAAACCGTTTGGACTTAACCATTTTTGTTAATGGCATACCTGTTATTACTTGTGAACTGAAAAATCCGTTAAGCGGACAGTATGTACAAAATGGCATACGCCAATACCAAAACGACCGTGACCCAAAAGAAAAAATATTTTCATTTGCTCGTTGTATGGTACACTTTGCAGCCGACACCGAGCAGGTATTTATGTGTTCGGAACTCAAAAGCAAGGCATCATCCTTTATTCCATTCAATAAAGGACTAAACGATGGCAAAGCCACACCGCCTTTTGGTGCGGGTAATCCCGTAAACCCCAACGGGCTAAAAACACATTATTTATGGGAAGAAGTGTTGAGTAAAGATTCATTAGCCAACATCATAGACAAGTTTGCACAAGTAATTGAAGAAACGGACGAAGACACGGGAAAAAAGAAGCGCAAAATGATATTTCCCCGTTATCATCAACTTACATCGGTAAAACAAATATTGGCACACGCCAAAGAAAACGGTATTGGACAAAAATATTTAATCCAACATTCGGCAGGTTCGGGCAAATCAAAATCCATTGCGTGGCTTTCACATCAGTTGCACGGCTTATTTGACAAAACAGGCACCACCAATATTTTTGATTCGGTAATTGTGGTAACTGACCGCACAGTTTTGGATAAACAATTGCGAGATGAAATCATACAGTTTGCACCCAAGCAAGGAATTGTAGCAGCTATTACAGGCGAAGGCACAAGCAAAACCAATCAGTTGCGTGAAGCTATTGCAAACAAGAAGAAAGTAATTATTTGCACCGTACAAACCTTTCCGCATTTGCTGAAAGAAATGGAAGACTTAGCCGGTTTTAAGTTTGCGATTATTATAGATGAAGCCCACAGCAGCCAAAGCGGAACCACATCTGCAAAAATGAATGCTGTACTATCCGACAAAGGCGAAGATGCAGAAGACGAAGACGAACCAACATTGGAAGATAAAATCAATGCGTTGATTGAAGCCCGCAAGATGATTAAAAACGGTTCTTACTTTGCCTTTACCGCAACACCCAAAAACAAAACATTAGAAACGTTTGGCGTTCCAAGAAAATATAACAAAGACGGAGAAGAAAAAACAGCTTTTGATGCTTTCCATTTGTATTCGATGAAACAAGCCATTGAAGAGGAATTTATTCTAGACGTTTTGCAGAATTACACCACCTACAATTCATTTTACAAACTCATAAAGTCGGTAGAAGAAAATCCAGAGTTTGATACCAAGCAGGCACAAAAGAAACTCAGGGCTTACGTGGAAGGACACGAATTTGCTATAGCTGAGAAAGCCAAAATAATGATAGACCATTTTCATCGTGATGTAAAGCATTTGATAAATGGAGAAGCCAAAACAATGATTGTAACCAAAAGCATCATTGCAGCCATTAAATACAAACAAGCCTTTGACGAATATTTGAAAGAAATAAAATCGCCCTACAAAGCCATTGTTGCATTTTCCGGAAAGAAGGAATACAAAGGTGTGGAGTATGACGAAGTTTCAATGAACAACTTTGACACATATAAAAACGACATTCCCAAAAACTTCAAGAAAAAGGAATACCGCTTTTTGATTGTTGCCAACAAATACCAAACAGGCTTTGACCAACCGCTGTTGCATACCATGTATGTTGACAAGAAATTGAGAGATGTGCAAGCCGTACAAACGCTTTCACGTTTAAACAGAGCATTAAAGCCATACAAAAAAGACACTTTTGTGTTAGACTTTTACAACAAATCCGAAGAAATAAAAGAAGCCTTCAACCCTTATTTTACTTCCACCATTCTAAGCGAAGAAACCAGTCCGAATAAACTCAACGACTTATTAGACGCATTGGAAAAATTTGAAGTTTACAATGAAGAAGTAGTTAAAGATTTCTTTGAAAAGTATTCAAACCATGCAGACAGAAATACGCTTGACCCGATGATTGATTCAGCAGCCCATATTTTTAAATTCGATTTAAACATTGACAAACAAATTGATTTTAAAATTAAGGTAAAATCGTTTTTAAGAACTTACAGCTATTTAGCCAAACTGCTTGACTTTAATAACCTGTATTGGGAACAACTTTGGTGGTATTTAAAATACTTATTACCCAAATTGACCATTGACGGTAATGAGGACTTGGCAGAAGGTATCATTGAAACAATTGATATGGATAGTTATCGTCCTGCAAAACAAGGAACAGAAAATATTATGATGGATGAAGACCCAGGATTTGTAACGCCTATTCCTGTTGGCGTAGGTGGTGGAAAATCAGAACCCGAACTAGACACCTTAGAAAATATTCTTAACGTATTCAATCAGCGTTTTGGCGACATAGACTGGACCGACAAAGACAAAGTGAATGAGATTTTAACGCAACAGATTCCTGCGGATATGAAGGCAGACGGCAAAATTATGGATGCCATAAACACTTCTCCCGACAAGCAAAACGCTAAAATATCTTCGGACAAGAAAGTTGAGGAATTAATGCAACAATACTTGTTCACTCAAACAGAAATTTTTAAAAAGTTCTCGACAGACCAAGACTTTCAAAGACGGTATAAAGAATTCATTTTTGACACATTATGGACACAACAAAATAAACAACCACCTATTAACCCTTAACGCATTTTGCAAGCACATTGCCAAAGCCGCACACTTGTCCTGAGCTTGCCGAAGGAAGCCAATGCACAAACCAAAGCTGGCAAAAGAGTCTCTAGCTCCCGCACATCCTGCAAGCGGCCAAACTGTTATGGGTAATGGCTGTATGCCGCTCCAGTTGGAAATTTCACCAATTATATGTAAATTTCAGCGTGCAAAAACCGACAAAATATCATAACGACTTTATGGTGGATCGGCTCACCAACTCTATTGTAAATGTAACGTCTGGAGACAGTTTTCAGACTGAAGTCTCTCTTCTAACCAAAGAAGACTTAAAACAGGTTCAAAAGAAGAATAGCTGGCTGTTCAACTGGAAGCAAATAGACAAGTGATACGAACTATAAACCTTGATGCAATCCTTTCTGTAGGCCACCGTGTCAATTCCAAAAGAGGCACACAATTTAGGCAGTGGGCAACCTAACGGCTCAAAAATTATTTGGTGATGTATAAAATTGCAGCATAAGTGAAAAATCCAATAGAAATATCAAAATCCAGACAATCAGGCTAATGTTGAAGTAACCTTTGAACATGATACCGTTTGGCTTACCCAAGAACAATTGATTTTATTATTTGGAAGAGACCAATCTGTTATTTCACTCCACATTCGTAATGTTTTTAAGGAAGGCGAATTGGAAGAAAAAAGCAATATGCAAAAAATGCACATTGCAAATTCGGACAAGCCTGTGGTGTTTTACAACCTTGATGTAATTATTTCAGTTGGCTATCGGGTAAAATCAAAGCGAGGCACGCAGTTTCGCCAATGGGCTACACAAAGGCTCAAAGATTTTTTGGTAAAGGGCTATGCCATCAATCAAAAACGCTTAGACGAGTTACAGCAAGTGGTACAGTTGATAAGTGCGGGCAAAAATATTGA
>RDYC01000078.1 GCA_004293295.1 Bacteroidota bacterium | reverse complement strand
TTTGCTTTACTAAGCGTAATGGTGTACGCCTAATAGTTGCAGCATTTTTTCTTTTTTACGAAAAGATACCCCAAGTATGGTTTGATGATCCAACTCAATACTCCCTGCATTGCCCTTTATGAAACGGGTAACCTTAGCGATATTAATGAGGTAAGCATGATGACACCTGAAAAACTGCTGTTCATCAACTATTTTTTCGTAATAGCCAATATTTTTAGAACTTACATATTTGGCTCCCGTATCGGCATATATGTTTGTATAATTAGAGTTGGCTTCAAAATACCTAATATTGCACGTAGGTAAGAATATAATATCGTTTAACGTACTTATTGGTACTTTATCCATCTTAAACGATTCATTGCTCTTTTTATCAAACGCTGGCTTCCCCTTATTTAATCTTTCCATAATTTCAGGTATTTCAAGCTTTAAATCAGCTTCTAATAACCCTTCAAAAACCGAAAACAACAACTCTTCAGTTTTTTCAACCCTGTATAAAATTACACTGACCTTTTCATTACTTAAATCTTGCAACAATACCAAAGGTAAATTGGCATCTAAAAAAACAACAGGATGCTTCTTTAGGTTGTAGTTACGGGCTCCAAATTTATGAATACTGTCAACATAAAATCCGGCATCTGCAACAGTTTCGGCTAGCGAATTGGGTATACTTTCTCCGTGGATGATTATAGCGTGTTTCATGGTTTTGCAATTACATTTCCAATATAGTCCCCCTTTCTCAAAAATCCAAGCATAAAAAATCCCCGCTTCATTACAAAGCGGGGATTTTAATTTATACCTGTTTATTGGTCTTCGTCAGGCGGTGTTGCGTCATCTGACTCCTTTTCGTTGGCTTGGTCTTCCATGTCTTTCATGGCTCTATCTACGATATTGTCAATATTCGTTCCTGTTAAATCTGCCGGAGGTGCAACCACTCCATCAATAGGGGTATTTGTATCTGCTTCTCCTTCAACCGCCTCTTCTATCTCCTCAACATAATTGATTTTGGCAACTGAAGCAATGGCATCTTTGTCATCAATATTAATTAAACGAACCCCTTGGGTAACACGCCCTAACACACGCAAGTCTTTTACACTTAAGCGGATGGTAATGCCCTTTTTGGTCATAATCATAATATCGTTGGTATCATCCACCTCTTTAATGGCCACCAATTTTCCGGTTTTATCCGTTACATTCATGGCCATTACACCCTTACCACCGCGGTTGGTAATTCGGTAATCTTCCACTTCTGTGCGCTTACCTAAACCGTTCTCAGCAACAACCAGCACATTGGTTACTTTAGGGTCTTCAATGGCAATCATACCAATTACGGTATCTCCTTCATCAAGTCTGATGGCACGAACTCCGGTTGCTGTTCTACCCATCGGTCTAACAGTGCTTTCATTAAATCTAATGGCTTTACCTTCACGGCTGGCAATAATCATTTCGCAAGTGCCATTGGTTAATCGCGCTTCCACCAATAAATCTCCTTCACGCACATTAATGGCGTTTACTCCATTTGCTCTAGGACGTGAGTAAGCTTCTAAGGTGGTTTTCTTGATAGTACCTTGTTCGGTACACATCACCACATTGGTATTTTTTATATAATCCTCATCACTCAACGTTTTCACATTAAGATAAGCCATTACCTTTTCTTCACCACTGATGTTAATCAAGTTTTGAATTGCACGTCCTTTAGAGGTTTTATCTCCTTCAGGAATTTCCCACACTTTTAACCAATAACACTTACCTTGGTTGGTAAAGAACAACAAGTAATTGTGGTTGCTGGCCATTAACACGTGTTCAACAAAATCTTCGTCACGCCTGGCCACACCTCTTGAACCTCTGCCACCGCGATTTTGCGTGCGGTATTCACTTAATAAAGTACGCTTCACATAACCCAAATGCGAGATGGTAATCACCACTTCATCATCAGGTATTAAGTCTTCCATGCTCATTTCATTGCCGGCATACACAATTTCAGTTCTGCGTTCGTCACCGTATTTCTCTTTTACTTCAAGCAGTTCGTCCTTAATAATTTTATAACGTAATGTTTCGTTTGATAACACTTCTTTTAAATAATCAATCAACTTCATCAACTCCGCAAATTCTTCTTTCAACTTATCGCGCTCCAATCCGGTTAATGCACGCAAACGCATATCCAGAATGGCTTTGGCTTGAATCTCACTTAGCTTGAAGTTTTCCATGAGCTGAGTGCGTGCCTCTTCAGGAGAAACAGACTCACGAATAATTCGGATAACAGCATCAAGATTATCAAGTGCAATGAGTAATCCCTCTAAAATATGTGCCCGCTTTTGGGCCTCATCTAATTCATACTGGGTTCTTCTCACCACCACTTCATGGCGGTGCTCCACATAATACTTAATCAAATCTTTTAGATTAAGCATTTCAGGACGGCCTTTTACCAACGCAACATTGTTTACGTTAAACGAAGTTTGTAATGCCGTGTGCTTATACAGTTGGTTCAATATTACATTTGGTACGGCATCACGCCTTAAATCAAACACAATTCGCATTCCTTCCCTATCCGATTCATCCCTGATATCACTAATGCCTTCAATTACTTTTTCGTTAACCAACTCTGCGGCACGCTCAATTAATGAAGCCTTGTTTACCTGATAAGGTATTTGATAAATGATAATTTGCTCTTTTCCGGTTTTTGATGTTTCAAAATTGGCTTTTGCACGCATTACGATTCGCCCACGACCTGTTTCAAATGCTTCTTTTACACCGGCATAACCATAAATAATACCACCTGTTGGAAAATCAGGAGCTTTCACATATTTCATTAATTCAGCAACATCAACATCTTTGTTATCAATGTAGGCTACAATACCCTCAATAACCTCTGTAAGGTTGTGTGGTGGCATATTGGTGGCCATACCCACGGCAATACCACTTGCTCCGTTAATTAATAAATTCGGGATTTTTGCAGGCAGAACAGTTGGTTCTTGCAAACTATCATCAAAATTCGGTTTAAAATCAACCGTATTCTTATCAATATCAACCAGCAATTCTTCGGCAATTTTCCGGAACCTGGCTTCCGTGTAACGCATAGCGGCCGGCATGTCGCCATCAACCGAACCAAAGTTACCTTGGCCATCAACCAACATGTAGCGCATGCTCCACTCTTGAGCCATACGCACCATAGCATCATAAACGGAGCTATCGCCATGCGGGTGAAATTTACCTAAAACTTCTCCAACGATACGTGCTGATTTTTTATACGGTCTGTTGGAAGCCAATCCTAATTCTGTCATTCCATAAAGCACCCTTCTGTGTACAGGTTTCAACCCATCTCGTACATCCGGTAATGCCCTCGAAACAATAACTGACATTGAGTAATCAATGTAAGCAGTCTTCATTTCATCTTCAATGTTAATTGGAATAATTCTGTCTTCTGCCATGCGTTTCTTTTAATCTGATTTATTTAGAACTAAGCGGCAAAATACGCTTTTAACCCTAGCTATTTCAAGCAAAATACCCACATAAATTGCATGGTTTGTGGATAAGATAAGGGCATAAAAAAAGCAAGCCATTGGCTTGCTTTTTTTATGCATTCAATAAGATTTATTGTTTAATCACTTTTACGGTTAAACTTTCGCCATCTTGTGTCATTTTAACAAAATACACCCCTGAATACCAGTTGTTATCTACACCAATTGGAACGATGTTAGCACCTAAATTAGGATTAAAGGTTGATTTACTGATTTCTCTTCCGAAAGCATCAGTAACCACAACATCAATGGTTGAAGTAGATCCGGTTTTAAAACTAATATTAGTTGATGATTTAAACGGATTTGGGACAGTGCTTATTAACGCAAATGGCACGCTTCCGTATCTGCTTACAGATACCACCTTACTATAATCAATATGGCCACTGTAATCAACCATTTTTAAGCGGTAGTAAATCACATTGCTGGTTTCCATTAAGTCACTGGCATGTTTATCATCAAATTTATAATCTATTCTGCTACTTGAGTTGCCACTTCCTTTTACCCGATCTAAGAACTCAAAATTGTATCCATCTGTTCCTCTTTCCACATCAAAATGGCTATTGTCAATTTCTGAAGCAGTAGTCCATTTTAAATACGTTACCCCATCTTCTAATTTGGCGTTGAAACCCACCAATTTGATTGGTAGAGGGCTTTGTAAATCGCCCAAGCCAAATATACCCAAGTCTGTAACACCAGATATATTGAAAGTAAAAATGGATGCACTAGGGTTTGATGCCGGTGCACCAGTGGCACCTGTTAAATTACTCCACGCTGTTCCATTCCATCTGCCTACAATAGTAGATGTTCTGTCGTAGTTAAGGGTCTCATCTGAGGTATTCCATTGGAAGGTAATATTTAGGTTAGACCCACCGGCTGTTCCTTCTCCTATGATAAACGTTTTATTTACCACATTTTCAGTAATTGCAGATGTCCCAACCTCTCCGGCATAAGCGTTGAAAACCCCATTTAATACTTTTAAAGAAATATTATCTGTGGTTCCAGTATTTGCAACTATCACTGGTACATATGAGCCGCCTGATCCAATATGGAATGTACGAGAAGTCGCCCCGACAT
>RDYC01000077.1 GCA_004293295.1 Bacteroidota bacterium | reverse complement strand
TATCAATTGATTGGTTGTTCTCAGGTTTAGAAGATTTCAGGATAATAACGATTCGATCGTTAACCATGCGCATTCTTACTTTGATATTCTTGGTTTGGTTTGTAAAACAACCCACTGATGTGTTTAATTATTTGGTTTTAGTGGTTAGTGGGGTAATTTTGGGCCATTTGCTCAATGTGGTTTATGCGCTTACTAAAGTAAAAATCACACTATCACACTTAAATTTATCTCGACATTTTAAGCCAATATTTGTTATTTTTTTAATTAACATCTGTATCACCATGTATACAGTATTCGATACGGCATGGATAGGTTTTTTGGCTGTTCCAGCTTCTATTGGGATATATTCATCGGCTATAAAATTAACAAAAATTGGCATACCGGTTGTTACAGCACTTGGCACAGTATTGATTCCTAAAACAGCAAGAAATTTTGCCTCGGACATTAAACATCCTAAACACCTTACCACATCCTATAATTTTATAGTTGATTTGGCCATACCTGTTGGATTTGGGTTGTTCTATTTGGCTCCTGAACTCATACAGGTTTTTTCAGGCGAAGCATTTGGGCAAGCAGTTACAGCCATGAGAATGTTTAGCTGTTTACCTTTTGTTATTGGATTAAATAATTTATTTGGCATGCAAGTATTATCAGCATCCGGAAACGATAAGCTTTTGCTGGTTGCCGTGTTCGTTGGTATGTTAACCAATGTGTTATTAAACGTTACATTGATTCCTTATTTTTTACACAATGGTGCCGCATTGGCTATGCTGCTTACTGAAGTTGTGGTTATGTTTGTTACGTTTTATTATGTTCATCAAAAGTTTGCCATTTCCTTTAAACTATCAAGAATACTGAAATCTGTTTTATTAAGCTGTTTGTTTCTTCCAATTATGTACTTAAGCAAATCATTAATAAGTAAAGAAGAAATGATTGTATTGGTTAATGTAATTATTTGCGCTCTTGTTTACGGAGTACTTCAACACTTTTTATTTAAAAACGAGTTTACTTATATTTTTATTAACCTTATTCAACGCAAACTAAAGAGGGACTAACGAATAAATGATGCAACCTAAGCACGTATTGATATATTGTCCGGTTTTTCTTCCACAACAAAGTGGGTACGTGCATGCTTTTATTCAATTGATACAAACGCTGCTTAATCAACACATTCATGTTGATGTCATCACACCACAACTATTGGTACAAAATGAGGAAGAGCCATTTTCACATCCTTTATTAAGGGTGTTTCGTTATCATCCCATACTTAACATTTGGGGTATTGGGTTGTTTTACCATTTTGGAAAATTAGCGGGGAGAATTAATGCCATGAATAGCACCTGCAATTACGACATGATATTGATTGAAACCGGGGATGCTCCTTTACTTATTGCTTCACTAAATCAACAAGTGTTGCAAAAAATGGCTATTCGATTTCACTCTACCAGTGATACCGAATATTTGTTATATGGCAGGCATAAAAAATACCGGTTACGCAGGTTTTTTTGGAAATACCTTGCAGCAGGTCATATTAAACACCTTGTTGCTACAAATCCATATCACTTAATGTTTGCCCACCAGCAAGTATTACATCACTGTAGGCTTAAAAGTGCTACTGTTGTTACAAATATTATTCATGCGCCTACTAGCCGGGTAAATAGATATTCCCAACCCCTAAAGTTCTTTATGTTGGGTCGCATGGATGAAGAAGGTTACAAACAAAAGGGCTTTAAGCAATTGATTGAAGCACTGCCCTTGGTAGCCGAAACCATGATGGAGAAAAAGGCTTCGCTTACTATTGTGGGTAATGGACTCATGCACGATAGCTTTGTAAGCGAAACCAAACCGTATCATTTTATCCAGGTAATAAAGGAGCTTTCTCATCAAGAAATACTTCAGGCACTGGATATTGCTGATGTAGTGTTGCTGCCTTCTTTGTATGAAGGAGTTTCCATGTTTGCATTGGAGGCTTTAAGCAGGGGTAATGCTGTGATATTTACCAATACAGGAGGGTTGGTTCCAATGGTTAAAGGTAATGGATTGCTTATAGAACCAGGAAGTGCCGAAGCATTAGCCCAGGCCATTATTCAGTTGCTTGAAAAGGAAAACCTGATGGAGTTTAAGCAACGGTCCATACAAATTGTTACAGAGCAATACAATAGCACAGTACAATTTCAACAGTTTCTGGCAGTATATCAAGCAATAAAACAATGAAAGGGCCATTCATTCAAACCCCATTGGTGTCGGTAGTGATGCCGGTTTTTAATGCTGAACGGTATGTGGAGAAAGCAGTTAAAAGTATCTTACAACAAACATATTCCAATTTTGAGTTTATTATTGTTAACGATGGCAGTACTGATGGTTCACTCAATCGCCTACAACAGTTTACCGATAACCGCATTCAAGTCATCAGTTTTGATCAAAATAGGGGTATTGTATCAGCATTAAACAAGGGTATTGAAGTAGCTAAAGGCTCATTAATAGCTCGAATGGATGCAGATGATGAATCACACATAGAAAGGCTACAATATCAGGTTGACTACTTAATGAATCATCCTGAAGTTGGTGTGTGTGGTACTTGGTTTAAGTTGCATACCGGTAAAATCATTCAACCACCGCAAAGTCATGAGTTGATGAGGTATGAACTAATCAATCGTTCCGTTTTTCACCATGCCAGTGTAATGATGAGAAGCGATTTAATTGCGCCCTACAAGAGCCAGTTGTATAATCCTGATTTTGAGTTTACCGAAGATTTGGAACTATGGATGCGTTTGGTCAAACAAACAACTTTTGCCAATTTAAATCGCGTGTTGTTAACAGTGAGGGCAAATCAAGGAACACATGTAAAGTACCGTCATGTTTCGTCCGAACATAATGTCATATTAAAACAACAGCACCTTGAATACCTGTTTCCTTTTTTGTTGCCGGAAGAAGTGGTGTTTTTAGCCAAGCAATTAAATCGCATTGAACCGCTAAAAAGCAATAGACAGGATTTTGTAAGATTTACACAACTATTGCATCAGTGTTGGACAAATAATAAGTATCCTGCTTTGTTTTCAGCGTTATCGTCAGCCATTTGGTTTAAATTGGCTTCAAATGCACCTCAATCTTTTTTATGGTTATCCATTTGTAAAACCTATCCATTTGCAACCACAAGCATATGGCAAAAAGGATGGTTGCTTATTAAACCAATAGCAAGGAGGTTTAAGGTTTAAACTTAAACACGATGGTCATGGTACCAAACTGTTCTTCCGGAGCAGTAGGATTTGGTGAAAAGCGGGTATCCAATGCGGCTTGTTTGGCTTTTTCAAGCAATGCAGGATTAAGTGTAGTAGTACCTTTTTGGTTAGGCATTGCTTTGGTTACCCTTCCTGAACGGTCAACTACAATACTCACCACTACTTTACCTGTTTCTTTGGTATTGTCTTCAATAACTGGTCTGCGAGATAATGTACGGCCTTTCAAATCATACGCACCAACACCATCTTTGCTGCCATCACCAATACCGGTTCCAGTGCCATTTCCACTGCCCCCATTTCCTCCATTTCCATAACCGTTACCATTGAGATCACCGTTAGGGTCTCCATCTTCACTGCCCTTATTTCCCGGAGCCTCACCGTCACCATAACCGCTTTCATCTGCGCGCGTAGTGGTTCTCTTTTTAAATAAACTTTTCTCGTCAGCTTTTCTTGGTTGCTCTACTGGTTTTTCTACCGGCTTAACAAGAGGTTTTTCCATTGGCTTTTTCACGTCTACCTTTTTGGGCTCAGTTTTTTTGGGCTCCGGTTTAGGAGGGTCTACAACCGTGTTTTCGTCACTTTCATCTTGTGTTACCACTTGTTGCTCGGCAGCTTGTGGTTCAGGAGTAGGGGGTGTTGGTTCTTGAACCGCAGGGTCTTCAACGGGAGCTAAACTCGTTCCTCCTGCATCTTCTAAACCAAGAGCAATGGTAAATCCAGAACCACCTGAGTCTAAAGGAGGGTCGGGTTGGCCCCAAACAATGGTCCATAACAATAACAATAATAGCAGGTGAAATGCAATAGTTGTGATGTAGCCTGCTATTTTGCTGTTTCGTTCTTGTGTTAGTGCACTTTCCATAACCGCATGTATAATGTTGTTAACGAGTAATTTATTCGTTGTAGTATGCTTAAAGCAATAATAGGCTAAATTAAGCCGGCTTATTGTTTGATTTTGGGCTATTTAATCACATTTACACACTTGTTATGGTGGTAGTGTATATTTATTAACCAATGTTTAGCACTTGCTAGATGCTTCGCTTTGCAAAGGCATTGCATGGAACTAATTGCCTTTTTTAAGATAAGCACTATACATCCAAACTAATTTTTCTTGTTCCCTGATGTAATCACTCATTAGGGCGTTAGTGCCTTCATCTCCTGCATCATTGCTAAGTTCAAGTAATGCTCTTTCCAATACCAATATGTTACCAAAGGCATCTAAAATTTGGGCTACGGCTAGTTTTCCGTTGCTTACGTTTTTTCGCTCTTTTACAGCCGATAGCTTTAAATAATCAGAGTAAGCATGAACAGGGGTTTCACCTAGCGTTAAAACCCTCTCGGCCACTTCATCAATTTTGAG
>RDYC01000076.1 GCA_004293295.1 Bacteroidota bacterium | reverse complement strand
CCTTGGGTTCTGTTTTTGCTATCAACCAGCACATACCTAATGCCTTTGCGGCCACGCAATACTTCTTCATAACTGCGTTCAACACCGCTAATTCCTTTAAAGTCGCCCATGCGGTAATACCCATCACTTTTTTCAATATCCCTATCGGTTACCTCACCAATATAACCCATAATGTGCGCTGCATTATTGTGCTCATATTTGCGGTCGGTGCGCACTTCCACCTGAAATCCTCGGAAATTAAACAGCTTCTCTTGAAAGGCCGCATAAGTGGGGATGGTGAGTTGTTTTTCAAATACGGCCGGACGATATGGGGCGTAACCCACACCACGTTTAATTTTTTCGAAACGAGCCAAAAAACCTTCTTTGGTTATGCTGAGTACCTTACAAAATTCGGCAGTATCAAGACCTTTAACTTGGTCAGGGGTTACAATTAAATCATATATGGCGTCATTATAAACCAATAAAGTGTTATTACGGTCATATATCAATCCTCGGGCTGGGTAAATGGTTTGTTCTTGTAACACATTTTCCTGTGCCGATCTGAGATAAGTATCATCGAATAATTGCATTAAAGCAAGCCGGATAACGTATATGCAAGCAACACTGAAAAAAATCAGTAATAAAACCGTTTGCTTATTGGTACTATTCATTTACAGTTTTAATATTATAGAAAAGTAACTGACCTATAATAATCAGCATGGAAGTAACCAATGCACTTAATGTGATGCGAAGCAGTGTGCTAAAAAACTCACTGAAACCATATATTTCCAGGAAAAACAAAAAAGTATGGTGAACAAAAGTCATGGCAAAGCAGTAAAACACAAACCATACCACTCCTTTTTTACTCATGCTTGGGCTGATTCGACCTTCCACATCCTCTTTGGTGGTTGAAAGCCTTAGGTAGTGAACCCTTACAAAAGCCAAGAGCACGGTAGCGGCAATGTGCAATCCTGGTGTGCTGCTAAAAGTGTCAATTACTACTCCGCATAAAAAGGCAATAACCAAACTGATCCATGGTTTGGTGGTAACAGGTAACAACAAAATGAAGCTGATATAAATATACGGGTTGATGTATGCATTCAGTTCAATAGAGTTAATTACCAGCACTTGTAACAGCACCACCAGTATAAACTTAAGCAGGTATGTAAAAAAGTCTATAATCATTTAAGCTGATTGGTTTGCAAGGTTTCTTCTAAAGTTTGTTGTTCTGCCTTAAGTAAGTTTTTTATAATATATACGGTTGATACGGTGCTGAAATTGGTAAACAATTCAACCTTCATGTTGTGAAAGTTATCACCTGCATCCAACGCATGTGTTTTAATCTTCCCAATGGGCAAGCCCTCAGGAAAAATAGGAGAGAAGTTACTTGTAATTACCAAATCATTAACAGCAACCGGAACATGTTTGTTCACGTCAAGCAATTTAGCTTGTGTTGGATCGGCACCATCCCACACCAATGAGCCAAATGCTCCGTTTTTTTGAATTTTGGCGCTTAACTTACAATTGCTGTTCAACACAGACAACACCGTGCAATAATGCGGGCTTACTGTCATTACAATGCCTACAACTCCATTTTCACTAATTACCCCCATTTCTGGTTCAATTCCATGCAGGCTACCGCGATTTAGGGTAATGTAATTGTTGCGTTTGGTAACCGAGTTATTAACAACCCTTGCAGCAAGGTAAGTATATTGTTGTTTGTAAACGGTATCATTAATATTGGTTAAGCTAACGTTGTTTTGGTAGTATGACGTAAGCAGTTGGTTTCTTAAGCGTGCATTTTCCATTTGCAAGCTATCGTTAACGTTTCTGAGGTAAAAATAATCTTTGGTATTGCTGATACCGGTATAAAATGTATTAGCCACTCCATGCGTATAGTTTAAAAAGCTGGCCTTTTGGTAGGTATTAAACCTGTATATAATAATAAAGGCAATAACTTCCAATACAAAGAATAGAAAGAAAGCGTGGTATTTATATAAGAAAAAAATTAAGTTACGCATCTGCTATGGTATCCGGGCATCAATTATGCTAAATTGGAAATGGTTAGAGCAATAGGAGAGTTTCGTAAGGTTAGGTCATTAAAAACTTAAAGTTCTTGAGGTTTTTAAGAGCCATACCTGTTCCACGAACAACGGCTCTTAACGGGTCTTCAGCAACATGAACCGGCAGTTTGGTTTTTGCAGCAATGCGTTTATCTAATCCACGGAGTAATGCCCCACCACCGGTAAGGTACAATCCGGTTGAGTAAATATCAGCGGATAATTCAGGAGGGGTAAGTTCCAATGCACGCAAAATAGCTTCCTCTATTTTAGAAATAGACTTGTCTAATGCTGCAGCGATTTCGCCATAACTTACGGTAATTTGTTTCGGTATTCCGGTCATTAAGTCGCGCCCGTTAACGGCAAAATCAGGTGGAGGGTTTTCTAATTCAGTTAATGCCGCACCCACTTCAATTTTAATGCGTTCCGCAGTACGCTCACCTACCAATAAATTATGTTGTCTGCGCATGTAATCAAGAATGTCTTCAGTAAACTCATCACCTGCCACGCGTATAGATTGGTCGCAAACAATACCTGCCAAAGCAATAACGGCAATTTCAGTAGTTCCCCCACCAATATCAATAATCATATTGCCCATAGGTTCAAACACATCAATACCAATACCTATGGCAGCAGCCATTGGCTCATGTATCAAATACACCTCTTTGGCTCCGGCACGTTCAGCACTATCTCTAACAGCACGTTTTTCCACTTCAGTAATTCCTGATGGAATACAAATAACCATGCGTTGCTGTGGTTTAATCAGCTTGCTTCCTTGGGGAATCATGGCTATCATTCCTCGAATCATGTGTTCGGCAGCATTAAAGTCAGCAATTACACCGTCCTTCAGCGGACGTATGGTTTTAATGTCTTCATGGGCCTTTCCATGCATCTGTTGCGCCTGACTACCCACTGCAATCACATTTCCCGTTCTCCGGTTGATGGCAATAATAGAAGGCTCGTCCACCACAACTTGGTCTTTATGTATAATCAGCGTGTTGGCTGTACCTAAATCTATGGCTAAATCTTGTGTTAAGAAGCTGAAAACTCCCATATAAAAAGTTTAGTAAATAATGTGTAAAGTAATAGGTTGCAATATAAAAATATATTCAGCAATAATAGCGGTATGTTATCTACAAGTTATCAAACTTGCAAAACATAAAGAAAACAGGTGGCAAATTGGCCGTGTTTAGTGTTTAAAATGCCTGATTCCGGTAAAATACATAGCCATATTGTTGCTATTGCAGTAAGCAATGCTTAATTCATCTTTAATAGAGCCACCGGGCTGAATAACCGCATCAATTCCGGCAGTTCCGGCTATCTCCACACAATCAGGAAAGGGGAAAAAGGCATCACTGGCCATTACTGCCCCAGCTAAGGTAAATCCAAACTCTTCAGCTTTAGCTAAGGCGCCTTTCAAAGCATCAATGCGAGAGGTTTGCCCACAACCTATACCTATTAGTTGTTTGTTTTTTGCCAGCACAATGGTATTGCTTTTGGTATGCTTCACAATAATATCAGCAAATAGCATATCGTTTATTTGATTGGCTTGGGCAGGTTTTTGGGTTACCAATTTTAAGGCATCGGCACTCAACAACACCATATCTTTATCTTGTTCAACCACCCCATTTAAAATACTACGGTATTGTTTGGTTGTGGTAATGTTACCCTTTTGCACCAGCAAGATTCGATTTTTTTTGCTTTGTAGGATTTCCAGTGCTTTACCTTCAAAAGCCGGGGCAATAAGCACTTCCATAAATAACTTATCAATTTCAAGGGCGGTAGCCTCATCAATTGGCCTATTGGCAACAATGATACCTCCAAACGCGGAAGTAGGATCTCCAGCCAATGCATCCAGATAAGCTTCGGCAATAGTACTGCGTGAGGCTACTCCACAGGGATTGTTATGTTTGATGATGGCAACTGTTGGCTCGCTAAAGTCGTTGATTAAATGTAAGGCAGCATCTACATCAAGCAGGTTGTTGTACGAGAGTTCTTTGCCATGCACCTGTGTAAATAGGGCGTCTAACTCACCATAGTAAGTGCCTTGCTGGTGCGGGTTTTCGCCATAACGCAAGGTTTTAGCCGGAGCTACACTTGATTTGAATGCGGTTGGAGCTTTTTGATCAAAGTAGCTAAAAATTAGTCCATCATAATGTGAGGTGGTATGAAATGCTTTGGTGGCAAATTGCCTGCGCTGTTCTATCGTGGTTACTCCTTGCTGGTTGTTTAACAGGTGCGATACCTGCACAAAATCACTTTTATCGCAAACGATTAACGTATCATTAAAATTTTTAGCGGCAGCCCTGATTAAAGAAACCCCACCTATGTCAATCTTTTCGATGATTGCGGCCTCATCGTTGGTGCTTTTAACCGTTTCTTCAAATGGATACAAGTCAACCACCACCAAGTCAAAAAAAGGAATTTGATATTCCTCAACTTCTCGTCCATCCTGTTCATGATTTCTCCTAGCCAAAATACCGCCAAAAACTTTTGGGTGTAAGGTTTTTACTCTTCCCCCTAATATACTCGGGTATCCGGTTAAATCTTCAACTCTTA
>RDYC01000075.1 GCA_004293295.1 Bacteroidota bacterium | reverse complement strand
TCTATTCATTTTTTATTTGCAACTTATAGCTTGTGGCAATTTTCAGGATTTCAATTTTTTGATAGTCTAAAAGCCATCCTGCCAGTTGTCCTCCTCCGCATAGGTAAATATCGGTGCCTTCTTGCTTTTGTATATGTTCTACTTCTTCAATTACCGCTTTTTTAACATAAACATTTGGATGAGGATTTTCGAAATGCAAGTGTTCAGAAAAAATGTAATGTTTCATGTGGGCATAAGCTGGTTGTCCAGGTTGCAAGCCAAATTGGTATCCGAACTCATAAGTATTTCTACCCATAATTACTGTGTCAAAGTTAAGTAGGTCTGATAGATACTTATCCACTCCTTGGCCACTTAGCAAAAATCCTTCTACACTGCCGTTGGTTCCGGCAATATATCCATCTAACGAAACGGCCACATAATAAACTATTCTTCTCATTGGTTGCTTTACTTATTTCCAATAATCTTTCATCACATCGTTAACCCAATCAGGCTGTTTAATTTTCCCAACCGGTTCAAACTCCAAATAAACCGGCTTAATATCAATAACCGATGTGCCATCTATTGCATCAAAATACTCTACAATAATGGTTCTGTCTCTATGGCCAAGCAGCTTAACTGTGCAGAGCCCAATTCTGTTAGGTCTTTCTTTTTTACGCTGTGCAAAAATACCTACTACAGGATATTGCGGATTTCCCCTCGGATGGCCAGCATACACGACTTGTTCTTCATTCACTTTATTGAAACTATAAATAATTTCTAGGTGTGAAAAATCAGTAATGTAATCAAGAGCTTGCGTTGGAATGTGTGGAGCTAATTCAATTTCAGTAACTATTGATTTCCAGTTGTCATCAATTGCTTCTTTTCTTGTGTTATGCACTGTTGCAACAGGTGTTACAGTAATATTCATATTTATTAATTCTGTTTAACCAATTTGAAGACTTTTTCTGCAACTTGCACGTAATAAACACCCGGTTTCAACCATTCAACCTCACTTAATTTCATCTCGTTCAATCCTTGGTAAACCAACGTACTTGATTGGTGAATTATTTTGCCGGCCATATCTCTAATCACAATAGTAAGCAACTGTTCGGATTCAGCATGAAGCTGCAGCATAACCCCCTGATGGGTAGGATTCGGATATATTTTAACTTTATTGAACGCATTTGTATGATTACTTAAGCTGATTACTCTACTATATTCCCAATATTGGTTATAATCCACCATCTTAAGCCGATAATATTGGGTTGTGTGATCACTCACCAAAGTCTTATGTGTGTATTGATAGGTAGATTTTGCCGATGCATTACCCCTGGCCTTTACCTGAGCAACCTGTGTAAACTGTTTGCCATCTTCGCTATACTCCACATCAAAATGAGAGGCATTTCTTTCATTGGCTGTTTCCCAGTTCAGTTCATTACCATTGGCTTTATAGCTTCCAGAAAAATAAAGCAATGCAACTGGTAATGGCGAGGCAGGAATTTCATCAGCACCCATATAAGGGAATACATGACGAGGCTGGTTATCAATATCGGTTGAAACGTAACCAATAGCAACACCCCCTAACATGGTATTACCAATGCTACTTCCAGTAAGATGTAAATCTGTATTGGAAACCGTTTGAATGGTCGTACTTACTGAATTTGCATCTTGGGCAGTTGCCAGTTTCCAATCAGTTAAACCAGCTTGCGCAACAGCATTAAATGCGCCCAGTGGTGTGGCGAAATAATTGTTGTAGTTTATACTTATTCCGGTAGTATTATTTAAACCAATGGCATAATGATTACCACCCGTAGTGGCATTGGTTCTGTTGTTCATAAACAAGTTATTATATAAACTGTCCGCAGCATTGCTCGAGCGAATAAAAGCAAATGTATTAACAATACCAGATGCAACTCCGCCTCCTGCAATTAGTACAGAATTAAATACAATGGTGGCAACCCCACCTGAACGATTAATCCCCGCAAATGCTGTATTTCCGATAAAGCTGTTACCCGCAGAATCGAATCCTAGAGCAACCATATTATTGGATACTTGAACCCTGTTTGTTCCGGCAGCCATGTTTATTCCATCTACTATCGCCAATGTATTTAAAACATTTGAGTATAAGGTGTGAATACGATTTCTTGTGATGCTGTTTGTTGTTGCAGTTGATGTAGAGCCATAATAAACACCATCAACGTTAACTGCAGACACAACTGGTGTTACCGCAATTAAGGTGTGAATAGTATTATCGCTAATATCTTGACGTCCGCTTCCTGAGGTAAGTGTGCCAATACCCATTAATGCAACATTTTGTCCCGTGCCTGTATTGGTGGAATGGCAGATTAAACGGTTCACCTGGTTGCCGGAAATTCTGGTTAACACTGAAGACGTGCCAGTAACATAAATTCCTTTTAAGGTGTTATTTACGCTGGATATGGTGTTAAACACCGTAAGGTTTGTAACAACATTATTCATAAACATAACGGGAGCACCTGAGGCAGAACTGGCTACTAAACCAAAAAGGTTAACCCCTCCTAATGATGATGCGCTGACTTGAATACTATGTGGCACGGTTAAACTACCAACTAAGTTATTGCTGATGCTTAAACTATCAGTAATTGCCCCACTCACATATATCCCGATGAACTGCGAACTGCCGCTTGCTTGTTGTTGTTCAACAGTAAATCCACCCACCTCATTGTTGGCAATAATACCTGAGGTTGCAGCATAACGAATACCATATATATTGGCAAGAGAAGATGTGCCTCGGTTGATGAGGTTGATAGCGTTTAAGGTGTTTTTTGAGCCTACAATATTGGCGGCAATATTGCCAACATTTACCCTGCCTGCACTACAAAATATACCTGAAAAGAAGTTTGCAGTTGTGGATACCACACTGATTCCTGTAATGGTATTTCCTTGAATAGAAATAGGTAAACCAGAACCAACGTTGTTGATTTCAATCAAACGAACAGTTAGGGCCACATTGGTAGTATTATCACCAATAACAAATGTTGAACTCGGTACACTAGGAATATTCCCACCAATGCGGTTGTCAATGATATTAAAACCTGAACCAGTTGCGGTGTTGATGTGTATGGCTTTAAAATTTACAGCATTGGTTAATGACGGAATAGAGGAAGGTGTTCTAGCCGCTGTTTGATAAAAGTAATTACCGTGGCCTACAGTACCAATATTCCATAAGGTGTTTCCATCGTTTATTACAATTCCATTAGCAGTTTCTCCACCCACATTGGAGAAGAAATCAACCACATGGCAATTGGTTATGGTGTTGTTTTTATTTTCAGCAGGCGAAGCACTACCTAAAGCCAATACACAATTTCTGGCATTGGCATTTCCACTAATCAAACAACTATCCATCAGGTTATTGTTA
Source organism: Bacteroidota bacterium (assembly GCA_004293295.1). Taxonomy (GTDB): domain Bacteria; phylum Bacteroidota; class Bacteroidia; order UKL13-3; family UKL13-3; genus UBA6183. The sequence goes on along the minus strand of RDYC01000075.1, from coordinate 1,237 downwards.
TTCCCATCAACTGATGACGTGCCGGTTGTGTTTGAGAACACCACCACTCCCGAAGTTGTTAAGTTGCTATTACCGGTGATGCTTACATTTTTTATGGTATTGTGTTGCGCATTATTGATAAACTGTATGGCAGAACCAGTATTAGATGTGTTGGTTATGGCAAATGCGTTGGAGCCTGCTCCGGTAGCCCTTCCGTTAATGGTTAAATTGCTTACACCATTCAGGTTAATCAATGTAGTAGCATGTGTTCCGCTCAGCATTAGGTTTGATGCTCCTGAAGATGGCCTGATAGTGGCATGCCAGTTTCCTCCAACAGTTTGAAATTTGGTGAAAGTAATGGGAAAGGTTTCTCCGATGGTCCCATCATAATTTGGCTGTAATTCAAATACAACATTCCCTGTTAATGCTGCAGCGTTCAACATGTTTGCAACCGCAGTAAGATTTGGGAAATTACCTGTAGGCCCAACGGAATAAGTACCCCCGGCCAACATACTTGTTTTGGTAAAAACTCTTACAGGCACTGCACCACTGCCAAATAAAGCAGGGTTAAGGGAATAGTTAACCGGATCGTTGGCACCAAACGCGAAGCTCAATGTGCTTTGAATGGGGTTAACGGCAATATTCGTTCCCGGAGCTTTTAAATCTCTCGCAGCAAGGTAAAACTCATAACTTCCCCAATTTAAGGTATCAAGCGAAACCGACCATTTATAAATTCCATTTATGCTGTTTAGCGGAACACTATCAGGAGGTAATGACAAGAATGCTCCTGTGCTGCTAAGTGGCCTATACCACAAAAGTATATTTGCAGCCAAGGTTGTATCACCATTATCAGCTATTGTGCATTGCACCACCGGATTTAATCCTCCTGTGGCAACAACATTACTAATAACCGGAGCACTTGAATCAGCAAGGGGAATCAATGTTTCGTATGCGCCAATTGTTGGGTTAAGGGTATCCCTTAAATTTCCTCTTTGGTCGGTTAAAACAGTTGTAAGTGGTACTGCACTTTTTGCAGCAGCCGTTGGCCCATTAAAATCAAGATTTAATGCTCCAATAAAATTCGGATTAGCCAATGCACTGCCTCGTTCATTTCCATCGGTAGGAGCAGCGGCTGAGATATTGGCGGCATAATTCATTAGCGTTGATCGGTCACCTAATGCAAAGCCTAAAATACCATTTGCATTTTCCACCCAAAATATATTATTGGATGACGAAGCAATAACTGAAGTTGGGTTAG
>RDYC01000074.1 GCA_004293295.1 Bacteroidota bacterium | reverse complement strand
TAAGGTTGTTGCGCACTTGTTTTAAAGGCAAGCAACATCAATAGGTAAAAGTATAATCTCATTTTGTATGTTGCGCTAAAATACTCATTATGGTTGATATATTTTCGCATGAATATTTTATGCAATTGGCATTAAAGGAAGCCCAAAAAGCTTTTGATGAAGGTGAGGTGCCGGTTGGAGCCATTGTGGTTTGCAATAATAAGGTTGTAGGGAAAGGTTATAACCTTACAGAACGTTTGCATGATGTAACTGCCCATGCCGAGATGCAAGCCATTACTGCAGCCTCTAACCACTTGGGAGCAAAGTACCTATTGGATTGTACCTTATATGTAACTTTAGAACCTTGCGTGATGTGTGGAGGAGCCTTGTTTTGGAGCCAGATATCAAAAGTGGTTTTTGGAGCAACCGACAAAAAGCGGGGTTACCAGCAGGCGGGAAATTACTTACACCCTGGAACAGAGGTAATAAGTGGGATTTTAGCTGAAGAATGTGGCCAATTGATGAAAGATTTTTTTCAAAAATTGAGGTAAACTTAATTCATTAAAAAGTGTTTAATCAGTAAATCAATTTATATTCGCTCAACTAAAATTAAAAAAATATGGCTTTTGAATTACCTAAATTACCATACGAGTTAAGCTCGCTTGAACCGCACATTGATGCACGTACCATGGAAATTCATCATGGTAAACACCACAACGCTTATGTAACCAATTTAAATGCAGCTCTTGCAGGAACCGATGCCGAAACATTAACCTTGGAAGATATTTGCCGTAATATCAGTAAATATCCGGCTCCGGTTAGAAATAACGGTGGAGGACATTACAACCACTCGTTATTTTGGACCATATTAAGCGGTAGTGCTTCAACCCCTTCTGATAAACTTACCCAAGCCATCAATACAGATTTAGGAGGCATGGATAAGTTAAAAGAAGAGTTTAACAAAGCTGCAACAACCCGTTTTGGAAGTGGTTGGGCTTGGCTTTCTGTTAAGGAGGGTAAGTTGGTTATTTCGTCAACTCCCAATCAAGATAACCCTTTAATGGATGTAGCTGACGTAAAGGGAACGCCTATTATGGGTTTGGATGTGTGGGAGCATGCTTACTATTTGCATTACCAAAACCGCAGGCCTGATTATTGTGCTGCCTTCTGGAATGTAGTAAACTGGGCCGAGGTTAGCCGCAGGTACGAAGCTGCCCTTTAATAATAATTATTAAAAGAACATAACATGAATGTTGTTGTTAACCTTAGAGAAATTGAGCTGGTAGAAAATCCTGAAACATTAAAGTTGTTTAATGAGGATGTATTAACTCAAGTAGAAGACCAGCGTGTAAGAAGAGTAAACCTGGATAAAGCGGCAACTTTGGCCAAGGTTTCTAATAGCAAAGCAAATATTGTGTTAAAAACGCCTGCGGGTTACAAGCGTATTCTCACCAAGGTTTCTGGTGTTGATGCCACACATGTTTGGATTGAAAACCGCGTGATTATTCCATTGGCCGCCATTTATGCTGTTGATATTGCATAAGCTGCCAACGTTCATATTTCAATAACAAAAAAGGCGACTTCATGAGAGGTCGCCTTTTTTATAAGGTATAATTAGTTGTTTAATTATTCTACAGTAACAGATTTAGCCAGATTACGTGGTTGGTCAACGTTACACTCTCTAAGTACTGCAATATGATAAGATAATAGCTGCAATGGAATACTGGCTATTAATGGAAGCATGGCTTCTTCGCATTGCGGAATATAAATTACATAATCTGCCTGACTGGTAATATGCTCATCACCCTCGGTAGCAATAGCAATTACACGTCCTTTTCTGGCCCTTACCTCTTGTATGTTGCTAATTACTTTTTCGTAATTGCTGTGTTGCGTAGCAATTACCACAACAGGCATCTCCTCGTCAATCAGTGCAATAGGCCCATGTTTCATTTCTGCCGCAGGATAACCTTCTGCATGAATGTAACTGATTTCTTTTAGTTTTAAAGCACCCTCTAATGCAATTGGAAAACCATATCCGCGTCCAAGGTATAAGGCATTACGTGAGTTTTTAAACTCCTCAGCTATGGTTTTAATGTGGGCATCAAGTTTTAAGGCTGTTTCTACCTTTCCAGGAATTGTTTCCAGTTCAATCAACAATTCTCGTAAACGTTCGGTAGTAATGGTACCTCTTTTTTGAGCAACTGAAAGTGCCATTAAAATAAGTGCAGTAACCTGTGCTGTAAATGCTTTAGTAGAAGCTACACCAATTTCCGGTCCGGCATGGGTATAGGCACCGGCATCAGTAATTCTTGGTATTGAGGAACCTACAACATTGCAAACACCAAAAATGGTGGCTCCTTTGCTTTTAGCAAGCTCAAGAGCGGCAAGTGTATCGGCTGTTTCACCACTTTGTGAAATGGCAATAACAAAGTCGTTTTCATCCAATACCGGATTTCTGTATCGGAATTCAGAGGCGTATTCTACTTCAACAGGAATTCTTGCGAAGTCTTCAAATAAATATTCGCCCACCAATCCAGCATGCCAACTTGTACCACAACCAACAATAATGATGCGTTTAATATTTTTTAGTTTATCTTCAAACTTATCAATGCCGGCCATTGCAATAGTGGCTTCATTGATATGGGTTCTACCCCTAAATGAATCAAGAATAGAGCGGGGTTGCTCAAAAATCTCCTTTTGCATAAAGTGATCGAAACCGCCTTTTTCTATGCTCTCTAAATTAATTTCAAGCTCATGTATGTAGGGGGTTTTAACAGTATTATCAATGGTTTTAATAGTTAACTTATTCTTATCAATAATAACAATTTCACCATCGTTTAGATAAACCACATTGCGTGTGTACTCTACAATTGGCGTGGCATCACTGGCAATAAAATGTTCATTCTCTCCAATACCCACCACCATTGGGCTGCCTTTGCGGGCACCAATTAAATAGGTAGGGTCTTGTTTTGATAAAATAACAATGGCGTAAGCCCCAATAACTTGGGTTAAGGCCATACGAACCGCCTCTTCGAAGGAAACAATATTATTTTTATGAACCTCTTCAATTAAATGAATGAGCACTTCAGTATCGGTTTCACTTTTAAACTCATGGCCTCGCTCTATCAGCGCAGTTTTAAGCGAGTGGTAATTCTCAATAATACCATTATGTATAATGGCAAACTCTCCATTTTGCGAAAGATGGGGATGCGCATTCACATCGTTTGGTACACCGTGGGTAGCCCAGCGAGTATGGCCCATTCCTGTAAAAGCATGCAAATCCTTACCAGAAGCATGGGCTTCCAGGTCACTAACTTTACCACTTTTTTTATAAATATTCAGGTTTTTTTCAGGAGTGAGCAGTGCAACTCCCGAACTGTCGTATCCGCGATATTCTAGGCGTTTTAAACCCTTAATGATAATTGGATAGGCTTCGCGATAGCCTATATAAGCAACAATTCCACACATAGTAAATTCAAAAATACTATAAACTTCCAGTTTTCAAAATTACCTTTTCAATATCAGATTGTTTTCCGGTAACCTTTACTACTGGTTTAATCTGTTCTATCAATTGGCTAAACTGAGAGAAAGAAATAGCTTGTTCGCTATCGCTTAATGCCTTAGCTGGTTCAGGATGTACTTCAACCAAAATACCATCAGCCCCAATTGCAGCAGCTGCTAATGATGAAGGAATTACCCTACTGGCTGTCCCTGTTCCATGGCTTGGGTCTATAATAATGGGCAAATGGCTCAATTCTCTAATTAAGGGAACAACTCCCAAATCCAAGATATTGCGGCTGCTGGGGTCAAAACTTCGTATACCTCTTTCGCATAAAATAATATTCCCGTTGCCCCCACTCAAAATGTATTCAGCGGCAAGCAGCCACTCCACAACCTTTCCTTGAAAACCTCTTTTTAACAAAACAGGTTTGTTAATTTTCCCCAACTCGTGCAACAGGTAAAAATTATGCATATTACGACTTCCTACCTGCAGCACATCTGCATAACCCATTACTTCATCAAGTAAACTCAAGTCGAGAATTTCTGTAACTACACGCATGTTGTAGGTGTCTGCCGCTTTGCGAAGCAGCTTTAACCCTTCTGTTTCCAGCCCCCTGAAACTATAAGGAGAGGTTCTGGGTTTGTAAGCCCCACCGCGTAAAAACTTAACTCCTTGTTTGCTTAAAAATTCAGCAGTTTTAAATATTTGTTCTTCATTTTCAACAGAGCAAGGCCCTGCCATAATGTTAAACAAACCATCACCAACAGAAACATCATTAACGGTTACAATAGTTTTTTCTTGGTAAGCTTTTGATGCAAGTTGGTAAGGGGTATCAATAGGGTAAATTTTTTGAATAACCGGAAAAGAGGAAAATGAGCGTTCATTTTTAAACTTAGGTAATACCACCACTTGAAGTGGTTTTAAAAAATGATGGGCTATTTGTTCTTTGGTTAAATATTCAAGTAAGCCGGCAAGATCGGCTTCTTCAGGATTTGGTTTGAGTTGAAGTATCACAATTATTTAATAACAGTGTAAGTAAGAATAAGTTTAACCTTACCTTGTGTTTTGTCGGTATCTAACACAGCTCTATTGGCCGTTATCGGAAAATCTTCAGGAACAAACAAGTTTAACCCGTAGTTTAGGTTGTTTTTTGTTTGGTAATAA
>RDYC01000073.1 GCA_004293295.1 Bacteroidota bacterium | reverse complement strand
GCAATGTAACTCTGATGCTACACTAATTGCACTAATTCCTGCAATTTCACTCATACTGCGTACAATAGGAAAAATACCATCCGATGACTTTAGAAATTCAAATGCTATGGCTGAAAGTTTTTTCTGCATTAAACTCCTCACATAAGAATCACTTCTGCTGTTTAATTGAATGGCAGAAATAATCAAGTGTTGATTACTCAGCCATTGAATTTCTTGTTCTGTTGGGGGTTCAACCTTAACAATAACATCCGCTTTATAAACTTCCTGTGGGTTGTAACAAATTTGTGCACCCGCTTCGCTAAAGTCCCTATCACTAAAATGAGCCAATTTCCCGGCACCAGCCTCAATGCGAACCTCATTGCCATTGTTAACTAATAAATTAACCGATGAGGGGGTAAGGGCAATACGATGTTCCTGCAAAGTAGTCTCTTTGGGAACGCCAATAAATAAGCCTTTTTTGTTCTTTTTTACTTCCAAAAGAGCCTCCTTAGGCTGCAAGCTCGCGGCTCGGGCTAGTTCGCTAAAGCCTGATTTTTGTATTTCGTCCATTCGGGTTCATTTTAAACTTCAAAGGCTTAAAATTACCAGTTTTTTCCATATTATCCTAAATTGGGATTAAAATTTATTTAAATGGTTACCAGTTAACTGGCTGTTATTGAGAAGCTAATGTATAAATAATGCAATTAGTTTGTTAAAAAATAATAGTAAAAGCTATATTTGCAGGCTTCAAGAGAAACGGCACAGTGAAGTCGAAAGAGTATTTAATTGAGTTTAACAAATTGCGGATGGGAGAGAACTCATTTGAGTTCATTCTTAATGACCGTTTTTTTGGTAAAGTTGAAGGCAGTGTTATACAAAAGGGAAATGCGCACATTATCCTTAACCTGCTTAAAACGGAAACCATGTACGATTTGCATTTTAAACTCAGTGGAGATGTTTCGGTAGAATGTGATAATTGTCTTGATGAATTTACACTTCCTTTAGCCAATGAGTTTCATTTGTTAATGAAACTAAGCGAAAATGAAGACTATAGCGATGATGAAATGTTCTATATAACAAGAGGTTTAATAGAGTTTGATTTATCGCAGTATCTATATGAATCATTTGTATTAAGCATTCCTCCAAGAAGGGTGTGTTCAATGGCTGAAAAGAAGTGTAACAGTGAAGTAGCTGATAAAATAAATAACTTATCAGATACGGAAGAAAAGGGTAATAACCCCTTATTTGATAAACTAAAAGGAATATTTAACAATAATTAATTATATACTACAATGCCAAATCCAAAACGAAAAATCTCGAATACCCGCAGAGATAAAAGAAGAACTCACTATAAAGGAGTTAACCCAACGCTTTCAGTTGATGCTACATCAGGAGAAACACACTTACGTCATCGCGTTACTGCAGATGGTTTTTATAAAGGAAAACTAGTGTTTCCTGATATGAGAAAAGACGCGTAATTAACTCCTAACCTTAGTTTATAATGAAAATCGGCTTTGACATCATGGGTGGCGATTACGCCCCTCTTGAAGCAATCAAAGGAGCTATACTTGCTCAACAAGAACTTACCTCGGATGTGAAGATTGTTTTGATAGGTGATGAACCCCTTGCAAAAAAATTACTTGCAGAGCATGGTGGTAACGAATCAGATTTTGATTTTGTAAACACCACTGAAGTTATTGGAATGGGCGAACACCCGACAAAAGCAATTACTCAAAAACGTAATTCAAGTATTTCAGTTGGTTTCAGTATGTTGGGAGCAAAGCAATTAGACTCCTTCGTTAGTGCCGGTAACACCGGGGCCATGCTGGTAGGAGCCATGTTTTCTGTTAAACCTATTGAAGGCGTAATTCGTCCTTGTATTACTGCAACAGTACCTAAGCCCGATGGCAAAACGGGTTTAATTTTGGATGTAGGGGTGAACGCTGATTGTAAGCCGGATGTGTTGTACCAATTTGGGGTATTAGGCTCTTTAATGATGCAACATGTAATGGGCGTAAGCAATCCTCGGGTTGGACTTATGAGCATAGGCGAAGAGAAAGAAAAAGGAAACTTGGTTACGATTGCTGCACATCAAATGATGGAAGCAGGGGGGCCTTTTAACTTTATTGGAAATGTTGAAGGAAGGGATATGTTAACCGACAAATGTGATGTAATTGTATGCGAAGGTTTTGTTGGAAACATCATTCTAAAGGCATACGAAGCTTTTGCCTATGTGTTTAAAAAACGCGGAAGCAACGATGTTTACCTTGAGCGGTTTAATTACGAAAATTACGGGGGAACGCCAATTTTAGGGGTTAATGCACCTGTTATCATAGGTCATGGCATTTCTAACGATAAGGCATTTAAAAATATGATATTCACAGCTAAGCAGGTTACAGAATCCAACCTGTGCAGCTTGATTAAGGATGCGTTTAAAAATTTGGTACTTCCAGTAAATTAAGCATGAACAAAATAACAGCAGCTATTACCTGCGTGCATGGCTATGTACCTGAATATGTATTAACCAATGCCGAACTGGAGAAATTGGTTGATACCAATGATCAATGGATTACTACACGAACCGGAATAAAGGAAAGACGCATTTTAAAAACTCCCGGATTGGCAACATCCGATATGGGGGTTGAGGCTGTAAACGGCTTGCTTAAAAAAAGAGGCATTACCGCTGATGATATTGAACTGATTATTTTTGCAACAGTTACACCTGATATGGTATTTCCTTCATCAGCGTGTATTTTAGCAGATAAAATTGGGGCTAAAAATGCATGGGGTTTCGACTTAGCAGCTGCTTGTTCTGGTTTTTTATTCGCACTAGAAACTGGGGCTAAATTTATCGAATCAGGAAGGCATAAAAAAGTATTGGTAGTTGGTGGCGATAAAATGTCATCCATTATTGATTACACAGATAGGAATACCTGCATTATTTTTGGTGATGGATTGGGATGTGTGTTGTTGGAACCAAATGATGAAGGCAATGGTGTGATAGATAGTATCTTGAAAATAGATGGCAATGGACGTCATTTTTTACATCAAAAAGCCGGAGGCTCATTAAAGCCGCCAACACATGAAACAGTTGATGCAAGAGAACATTTTGTTTATCAAGATGGCAAAACTGTGTTTAAGTTTGCCGTTACAGGTATGGCAGAGGTATCAGCGCAAATCATGGAACGAAATAACCTATCATCAAATGATGTTACATGGTTGGTACCACACCAGGCTAATTTGCGTATTATTGATGCTACGGCACAACGCATGGGGCTAAGTAACGAAAAGGTGATGATCAACATAGATCACTTTGGCAATACCACCAATGGAACCATTCCTTTATTATTATGGGAATGGGAAAATAAGCTTAAAAAAGGGGATAACCTAGTTCTATCAGCATTTGGCGGAGGCTTTACTTGGGGGGCCGTATACGTAAAATGGGCCTATTAATCAGTATCAGGTTAAATTTTTTTTAATACTGTTAGTACAATCCACAAAAAAAATTACTTTTGATAATATTCAACTAACTCCTCATGGAATTAAAAGAAATAAAAGAATTGATAAAACTGGTATCAGAAGCAGGTGTTTCTGAAGTAGCAGTTGAACGTGGCGATTTTAAAATAGCCATAAAAAAGATTGAAGAAAAAATAATGGTACAAAGCACCGTGCCTGTTATGCAAGCTCCGGTTGTGATGCCTGCTGCAGCACCGGTTGCCCCACCACCTACAACACCAGCGGCCACTTCCCCCGTTGCTGAACATAGCAGTAACCTAGTTACCATTAAATCACCAATGATTGGTACTTTTTATAAATCTTCAACACCGGATAAGCCTGCTTTTGTAAGCGTAGGCGATGAAATAAAGCCTGGAAAAGTGCTTTGTATTGTGGAAGCAATGAAGTTGTTTAATGAGATTGAATCAGAAATATCAGGTAGGATTGTTAAGGTATTGGTAGAGAATGCCTCTCCAGTTGAATACGATCAGCCACTGTTTCTGGTTGAGCCTATGTAACATATAAAAACAGATTTGTAATAAAGTCGATAAGTTCTAATTTGCAGCTTGTCGGCTTTCTTTTTATAATTACATTCTATACAAAAAACACCATGTTTAAAAAAATACTTATAGCAAACCGCGGTGAAATTGCTTTACGCGTAATTAGAACGGCAAAAGAGATGGGCATCAAAACAGTAGCTGTTTACTCAACTGCTGATAAAGAGAGCTTGCATGTGCGCTTTGCAGATGAGGCTGTTTGTATTGGACCTCCATTAAGCAAAGAGTCATATTTGAGTATTCTAAACATTGTTTCTGCTGCTGAAATTACAAATGCAGATGCAATTCACCCTGGATTTGGGTTTTTGTCTGAAAATGCTGAATTTTCAAGAATATGTGGCGAACATGGAGTGAAATTTATTGGGCCTACTCCTGAAATGATTAACGCTATGGGAGATAAGGCAACTGCAAAAGCTACTATGAAAAAAGCTGGAGTTCCTACTATTCCAGGTTCAGATGGATTGTTAAAATCAGTAGAAGAAGGATTAAAAATTGCCCAAAAAGTTAAATACCCTGTAATTTTAAAAGCTACAGCTGGTGGTGGTGGAAAAGGAATGCGTATTGTGAATAACAATGAAGAGTTTGAAAAAGCTTGGAAAGACGCTAAAATGGAAGCTGG
>RDYC01000072.1 GCA_004293295.1 Bacteroidota bacterium | reverse complement strand
AATAATATTTCGGTGTTGCGTAATGCAGAAGTAGTTCCCCCCCCTACCATTACCTCCTTTACACCATTAAGTGCCAAATCTGGCGATGTGGTAACCATTACAGGTACCAACTTTAATACCACCCCAGCCAATAATATCGTATTTTTTGGAGCAACAAGGGCAACGGTAACAGCAGCAACAGCAACTAACCTTACAGTAACCGTGCCTTCAGGTGCTACCTACGCCCCTATAACGGTATTAAATACAAGCACTAGTTTAGCAGCATTTAGTTTAGCAAGTTTTAACCCCATTTTTAGCCCAGCCAAAACGGGTATTAACAGTGCTGATTTTGCAGCCAAAGTAGATTTTACAACTGGTGCTAATTCAAGCCCCTATTCAGCAGCTATAGGCGATTTGGATGGAGATGGCAAACCCGATTTGGCAGTAACTAATAATATTGCTAACACGGTTTCTGTATTCCGCAATACTGCTTCTAGTGGTAGTTTTAGTAATAGCAGTTTTGCTGCCAAGGCTGATTTTGCAACAGGTTCCTATCCCTATAAAGTAGCCATAGGCGATTTGGATGGAGATGGCAAGCCCGATTTAGCAATAGTTAATTATGGTTCAAATGATGTTTCTATTTTACGCAATACGTCTACAAGTGGAGTTATCAGTTTTGTTTCAAAACAAGATTTTACAACCGGAGCAAATTCTCAACCTGTTTCATTAGCTATTGACGATTTGAATGGAGATGGTAAGCCCGATATAGCAACTTCAAATTTTACTGGTAATAATGTTTCTATACTACGCAATACTTCATTAAGCGGAACAATAGGTTTTGAAACCCCAATTAGTTTTACCACAGGGACAAATTCAAAACCTAATTCAATAGCCATAGGCGATTTAGATGGGGATGGCAAGCCCGATATTGCAACTGCAAATTTCAACACAAATAATTTTTCAGTATTCCGTAATACTTCTACCAGTGGAACAATTGGTTTTGCAACCAAACAAGACTTTTCAACAGGAACAAATTCACAACCTGTTTCGGTTGCTATAGGCGATTTGGATGGAGATGGCAAGCAAGATTTGGCATTATTAAATCTCGGCACAGCTACAATTTCAGTGTTCCGCAATACCGCCAACAGTGGCAGTATTGGCTCAGGCAGTTTTGCAGCCAAAGTTGATTTTGCAACACTTGCAAACCCTCGATTTGTTACCATGGGTGATTTGAATGGGGATGGAAAGACTGATTTGGTTACGGTAGGTATGGGTTTAGGTGGGGTTTCTGTATTCCGCAATACAACAACTGGTGCCGGTATAGCCAGCAATAGTTTTGCTGCCAAACAGGATATGTCACCAGGGTTAATTTCTTTTTCAGTAGCTATAGGGGATTTAGATGGAGACGGCAAACCCGATTTTGTAATACCTAATTTAAACTTAAATAATATTTCACTGCTTCGTAATGCAGATATCATTACTTCACCAACCATTACACTTTCTGGCACTTACACTACTCCCAATATTTGCAGCAGCAACGAGAAAAAATATGGGCAAGTAACTTTAAATGCCATCAATATTGCCGATTCCGTTGTGGTTACAGCACCTAGTGGCTTCAAAATTTCTAAAAGAGATACTACTGGCTATACCAACAGCTTGGTGTATTACCCAACAGCCGGTAAAATTATAGACAGTATTGTATATATTACGGTGGCTAACAGCCTTAGCAATCCTACCCCAGGTACCAACTACTCATTTACCGATAGTTTATTGTTTAGCAGCCCCGGTGCTGTAAGCAAAAAATTTGGGGTATCGGTAAATATATTAGGCAAACCTACCAATGTAAGTATAACTGTATTGGGGGCTAAACCAACCAGGTTTTGCTCAGGCGATAGTATAATCCTACAGTCTGCTGCCACCAATGCCACAAGGTTTGAGTGGTTGGATAGTAGCATGCATGTAATTGGCACCGGAACTACTTATACAGCCAAACTAAGCAACGTGTATGGCTTAAAAGCCTATAATAGCAATAATTGCAGTAGTGATACAATGCCAACAGTACCTGTAAATGTAAATGCTTTGCCCACTGCAACCATTACACAAGGCAGTACCTTAGCGTTTACCAATTGCAACAATACCACCATTACATTAACAGCCAATACGGGTAGTAGTTTTCAATACCAATGGCAAGATAGTTTGGGAGCTATATCTGGACAAACCAATCAAAGCATGACGGTGTCAAGCGCAGGTAAATATAGGGTAAGGGTAACCGATAGTGTAAATTGCAGTGCCATTTCAGATATTACCAATATCATTGCATTGCCTACCACCACTGTAACTGGAAGTACGAGTGTTTGTGCAGGAAACACAGTTGCTTTATCGGCCAATGCCACTGGTTTTACAAGCCCAACGTTTGCTTGGAGCAAAGATGGTACACCCATACCATCTGCTGCCAATATTAATTATACCGCAAATGCAACAGGGAGTTACACTGTAGCCATAACAAGTGGAAGCATCACTTCAATATCTTGCCCTATTCAGGTAACCGTTAATCCATTGCCCGTTGTGGTGGCATCAAGTAGTGCAACACCTGCAACTGTTTGTCAGGGTCAAGCATTAACTTTAAGTGCAAGTGGAGCTAAAACTTACAATTGGTACACCACCATGCTAATGGGTGGTGGCACTACCCCACCTACATTGATGAAGTTATCTGCATCTACCAATGCCAATTTTTCACCAACAATAGGTGGGTATTATAACCTTGAAGGAACCGATTCTTTGGGTTGTACTTCTACGAATGCTGCAGGAATTGCAGTTACCATTAATCCGGTAAATAATAATGTAACTGTTCAAAATCCGGCTAATATTATATCAACCGATTCCGTAATGGTTTTGAATTACGCCTTCAGTACATCACCAACTACAAAATACAGTGTTACAGCAGGCACTAATGCCATGCCAGGTTTTGTGGCCATCACCAATGGCAATTTAACCAATACAGGTTCTTCAGGCATAGGCTCAGTTTCAATTCCTGTTCCAAAACCAACTGTTGCCGGCACTTACGACTTTAATTTTTATGCCGTAAACGGAAGCAGTGGTTGTGCGTCTTCTGCAAAAGCATTTACCTTAACAGTGGTTAATCCTCCTGCGCCAAGCATTAGTAGTGTAGCAAATTTCCCTAACTTTCAAACCTGTAGTGGTGTGGCATCACCACCAAGATCATTTAGGGTGAGTGGAGAAAACCTAACAGCTAATGTAACTGTTACTGCCCCTACTGGTTTTGAAGTTAGTGAAGACGGCACTAACTTTGATAATGCGATAGACTTACAAGCATTAAATGGAACTATAAATTTTGCTTTTGTTTATGTAAGAATAGCAAGTACGGCAACTGGCAACTTATCTGGTAATATTGCTTTAACTTCTACCGGAGCAACCACACAAAATGTGGCGGTAAGCGGTACCGTAAATGCAGTACCAACTATCACTTTAGGTTCAGTAACGGACATCAACACCTCGGCCACCAATTTTAGTTTACCTTACTCTGCAACTACTGGTAGCCCCGACCAATATTCTATTAGCGTTGGAACACCCACAGCTATGCTAGGTTTTGTTGAGGTGAGTAATGATAGTTTAGGTTCAAGCCCTATTGTAGTAGCCATACCTGCCAGTGCAGCCGATACCTACAACTTTGTATTTACCGTAAGAAACAGCACCACGGGTTGTGTGAGTGCCAATAATAACTTTACTGTGAGCGTTGTTGCACCAACAGGCGCAACTATTAATTCTATAACCAAAGGTACACCAGTTGGAGCCACCACCAATGCAAGCTCAGTAACGTACAATATAACCTTTGACACAAGTGTAACCGGACTAAGTGCGTCTAACTTTAGTTTAACCACCAGTGGGGTAAGTGGCGCATCCATCGGAACATTAAGCGGTTCAGGAGCCAATTATACTTTAACGGTAAATACAGGAACTGGTGATGGCAGCATTACCTTAAACTTAGACAATGCAACCGGATTAACCCCGGGTATCACCACTACCTTACCATTTGCGGGAGAAGCCTATACCATAGACAAAACCAATCCTACTGTTGTTACCCAAAACAGCACCGTTTATTTAAGCGCAGCCGGAACTGGTTCAATCACAGCAGCACAAGTCAACAATGGCAGCAGTGATGCTTCAGGTATTTCCGGTTTAAGTATAGACAGCAGCAGCTTCACCTGTGCCAACATAGGTACTAACACCGTAACACTAACAGTAATGGATAGTGTAGGAAATACCAATACAGGCACGGCAACGGTAACCGTATTGGATACGATTAAACCTGTGGTGAATACCCAAAACAGAACCATTTATTTGAATGCTTCCGGTAACGCCAGTATTACCGCATTCAATATCAACAATGGCTCAACCGACAATTGCAGTGTAGCTTCAATTGCAGCTAGTAAAGTAAGTTTTGATTGCTCGAATGTTGGTGCAAATACGGTTTGGCTAACGGTAACCGATGCTTCGGGCAATAAAGACTCTGCTTCGGTAACGGTAACGGTATTGGATACGATTAAACCAAGCGTTGTAGCCCAAAACAGCACCATTTATTTGAATGCAGCAGGTACAGCCAGTATTATGTCAAGCCAAATCAATAATGGTTCAACCGACAATTGCAGTGTAGCTTCAATTGCAGCT
>RDYC01000071.1 GCA_004293295.1 Bacteroidota bacterium | reverse complement strand
GTGGTATCATAGCAGCCGGATGAATCCGTCACCTTAAGTATGACGGTGTGATCAGTAAGTGTATTATATGTGGTTGAATCAACAAAGTTGTTTGATGTAAAGCCGTTACCGAAATCCCAACGGTATTGAAAACCATTACCCGCAGCTGAAGTGTTGTTAAAAAGGATTTTAGCGGGTATTGCACAAAAGGAGTTTGGAATAGCTGTAAAGCTTGTAATAGGTTTAGCTTTTATAGTAATAGATTTATTCACAGAGGCACTGCATCCCAACAAGTTAATTGTTAATGAAACTTGTTGTGGCCCAACTGGCAATGGTGGGATGGCAAACTGTTTATTGGTTGAGCTGGTAATTCCGTTTAGCTTCCATACGTAACTGGCAGCAGCAGTGTCTGGTGTTGAGGTGTTTATAAAGTAGGCTGAGTCGCCAACGCAAATGGTGGGTTTTGTTTGATTAAATTGCGCGTCAATACCCAAAATATTGACATATTTTTTTTGAACAATTGTTTCTGAGCACCCTGCCCCATTTGTTACTTTAAGTGTTATATCAAAACTTCCAGCGGTTGTAAATGTAAATTGAGGATTTGGTAAGGTAGAGGTTAACCCATTGCTTGTTGTCCATAAGTAGCTGTAACTTCCGGTGGGCGAAACAGTGGAGGTGAAATTTGACGTTAATGGCGGATTACAAGCAAACAAATTGTTTCCAGTAAAACTAACTGTTTGCGTTTGGGTAACGTTTATAGCTCCCGGTGAGGTTACCGCATGTTGACACCCATTTACATCAGTAACCGCCATTGTTACCGTTCTACTACCCGAACTATTGTAAGTATGTGTAGGCGATTGTGCAACACTTAGGTTACCATCACCAAAATCCCATAAATATTGTGTAATGGCCCCTGTTCCAGGAACAGAAGTATTGTTGAATTGCACTGCTAATGGTGCACACCCTGTGTTAGTTGCATGATTAAAACTTGCTACCGGATTGGCAAAAACAGTAATGTAATTTGTTTTAACCAAACTATCTGTGCCGGTTCCGTTACTGATGATTAAAGTGACAGTGTACGTTCCCGGGGTTGTGTAAGTGGCTGAAGTGCTATTTTGAAGTACAGATGTATTCCCATTTCCAAATCGCCATAAAAAGGATGTTGGGCTGCCAGTGGAGCTGTTGGTGAATTGAACCGTTAGTGGACTACACCCAGATGTTTTATTGGCGGTACAACAAACAGACAAAAGGATATGATTCTCACCATGTGCATTTACCATCTCAAATATGCCATTTTTTATGTATAAAATCAACGGGGTTATGAAATAACAGAATACTGTACAAGTTGAATATCAACAAAATGCTAATCTACCTAATAAGTGTTACATTACCTTTTATGGTAATTTGTTGATTTTTTCGTCCTTTACCTTCTGCTAAGTAAACATACACATCATTGGGTGCAGGTTTGCCAGCAATTGTACCATCCCAACTATCATGAATATCAAAGCTTTCAAACACTGCTTTACCCCATCTATCATAAATAATTATGTGGTAAGATTCGAGGAAAACACCTCCTAATACAAATTTGTCATTTAAACCATCATCGTTTATGGTAAATACATTTGGGGCATAAAGCCTTGGTTTTGTTTCGATACAGGCTATATTCGACTCACTGGTTTGCAGGTTTCCATCGCGCTCAAATGCAGTAACCTTATAACAATAGTCTATCTGTTCCAAATTTACATATTTATGAAAAAACTGGGTATCTGTTTCATTGAGGAAGGTAACATGATTAAATGCTTTTGCCGAATCATAATAGAAATCTGCTTTGTATTTATCTACTCCATTTTCCCATTGGCTGTATTTTGTAAAGTGAATAATTGGATCGTACTTCAGGATATCATTTTCCTGTAACCCAACTTTTAGCAGAATTGTTTTAGCCATATTGCTTGTTGGACTTAATCCTCCGCAGGCATCTTTTAAATAGGTAAAATAGGTGTAGCTATGGTTATCTACATCCACATCTAAATCCAACAAAAAAGTATCGTTTACTTCTTTAAACAGCACAGGGCTGGTTTCGTCATCACGCATTTTGTAAATTACATAAGTGAATTTTATTTCATGGGTGCGTTTAGCCCATTGCAATAGTACCGACCTATCATTAACAACTGTGGCTCTGATATTTTTTGTTGAAGGCATGGTTGGTTCATAAATTGGCACTGCACCACTGGTATCGCTCTGGCTAAAGGCATTATTTCCATTAAGTTCAATGGTTTTAATTTTATAGTAGTAGGTAGTGAAACAGGTCACCGTAGTATCAATATATGCTAAACTATCGCCTGATACCTGATTAATATAAACAAATAAGTTGCCTGAGTCTGAATTATTGCGCCATATTTCATATTGTTTTATGGTATCAAAACCAATGTAAGGTGTCCATTTAAGGGCTACGGCATTTATGGCAGGTGTGGCCGTTAATTCAACGGTTGTATGTATTCTTGAAGCATCCGAAATATTATTACACACGTCAATGGCTGCAACTGAATAACTATATGGGTTAACTAAGGTATTGATATTGGTTTGGATATAGGTAGAGTCTTCAATGTTATCAATTGTGGCATAATTGATGGGTGATCCATTAAAATAGTTGTGATATACCCTATAGGATTTAAAATCTACTTCGCTGTTTTTGGTAAAGTTAAAGTGATTGCTCTCATTGCTAATTACAGTGGCCCTATGCGGATTTGGAATTGCCGGAGGGATGGTATCATCAATAACCGTTATAAAACCTGGTTTAACAATAGAATCAATGCAGCCATTTTTGTCCTGTGCTATCAAAGTTATTTTATATTTACCGGGGGTTGAAAAAACTTTTTGTACCGGCCCTTGTTGCTCACTCACATCTGTACTGTCTATCTTCCACAACCATTTATTGATGAAGTTTTTATCTGGTGTTGTGTTCTCAAATGTGATGGTAGTGTTAATACAAACCACATCCCTATTGCTTGTAAACTCAGGATTAGGTAAATCAAAAACAATAATCGTATCAATATCCTTGTAGCCAAAATCACAAGTACCACTGCTATCAACAAGTGTCAATACAGGCGCATATCTACCCGGCTGTTCGTAAGTATATTCGTAAAAAGAGTTATTCACCGAATCAACTCTACCGTTACCTAAATCCCAAATAATATACTTAGCGTTAGGAGATTGAACCTTGTAGGTAGACTTATGCGGAACGCAACCTTCGTCCGGGGATACATCATGAGTTCCTAGAGGCCCTCCAATAACAAGGTAGTCCGGAATCCTCAGTGAATCAACACAGCCCACCGAATCTGTAATTTTCAAGCTTACAGCGTAATTCCCTGGAATAGGAAACGTTACGGAAGGGTTTTTTAGCCGTTTTGTAGTGGTATCTTTTCCAATAAGCCACTCCCATTTGTTTATAGGATTGGCACCAACAATAGATGTATCGAAAAATGAAATAGGCACAACTGGTTTATAGCAATCAAGTTTTTGAGGGGTTGCTATAAACCCAATTTTAGGCTTACGGTTATCAATTTTTATCGTAGTATCTACGCTGGAAACGCAAGCATTAGAATCGGTGATTTGCAAACTTAGTTTTATTGATGTATCTAATTGGGCATAGCTTCTTGTTACTGCACTTCCCAAAAATTCCTGATCGGCAATTGTCCATTTATAGGAAGCAGGTGGGCAGACTTTGTCAGTAGTGGTTGGTGCACGATAAGTGATCATTTGACTGCCGCAAGAAAGATTTCTTAAAATGGACATATCAGCAATTGGTTGAGTTGGCACTACCTTTCTTGTAGCGTCAAACTTACAACCGAGCGAATCAGTAACCGTAAGTTTAACATCGTAGCCATTACCTTGCACTTTTGCAGGTTTTAAATAAGTTAAACCGATGGAAGGTAACGCTGTAACATTGCTGTCGGTTGGCGACCAAACCCATTTCCTGCTAGTTACTGGGAAATCGGTAACTGAACTATCAAAAGCGGTTATTGCAAAAGGGATACAGCCTCGGTTTGCTGTTAAGCCTATTCGTGCATTACCTCCGGCAACTCTAATTACTGAGTCCCTTTTTAATGAATACTTACAATTCCTTGCATCTGTTAGATTCATTTGAATGGTAATATATCCTGGGTTAAATATAGTTGCTATTGCGGTGTTTGAATTATAAAAGGTATTTTTATTAACTACCCACTGTGTTGCAACAATTCCAAAAGCGTTTGGCCCCACAGTGGTGAGGTTGGTAAGGGTAACCCTATACGGGGCGCAGCCTAAACTACCTGACGTTGAAAAGTTTAACCTTGGAGCCTCAGGAAGAACGATAAGCCGCGACATGGTGTCTGCACAATTAAAAACAGTATCTATTGCCATTAAAATAACTGTATACCTTCCTGATGTATCATACTTGTGTTTAGGCTCTCTTAACTCTGAGGAGTCCCCATCGCCAAAATACCATTTGAACTTATTTTTACCCGAAGATTCATTTTCAAATAATATGGTATCATTTGCACAGTTAACCGCAACGGTAGGGAAAAAGGCTCGTGCGGGATGTACTGTAATATACCTTGATTTACTGGTATCCGAAATACATCCATTATGATCAGCCATGAACCTTACCCTATAATGTCCTGTATCTTTAAAGTCAACATTAGTAACTTTTCCATAACCTACTCCATGACCGATGGAATCAGGTTTTGTCTTCTCGTTTATCCAAGAATAAGAATAATTTACATTTGGTATCCCACTATTCTCAATGCCTGTTAATGTAACTGGTTCAATCCCGTTATAGCAACCTATTCTTTTGTCAGCATTAAAGTCAAGGTTTAATTTTTGCCCAACCCTTATAATGTCTTCTAAAAAAATCTCGCACCCTTCGGCATTCACAACTTTCAGTTTAACAACAAATCTACCGGTATCTGTGAATGTGAAGGAAAATGCACGACTTGTACTAATTATTGTATTATTATAAGTCCACTCATAGCTAACAAACTGATCAGACGAAATGGTTAATGAAAAATTTGCTGTGTAGGGTTTACAACCTGTTTTTGAATTCTGGCCTTCTATTTCAGCAATTGGTTTTCTGTACCTTACTAAGCTAGTCGCTTCTTTAGTACAACCATTTGCGTCAGTAGCTTTAAGTTTAACCTGATAAATATCTTGATTATTATAAGTTGCACTCCCATTGACGTTGGTGGATGTTTGCCCGTTTCCGAAATCCCAAGAATACAAATAACCAGCACCTGATGGTGTGGTATTGGTGAACTGAACTGTAGTTGGTACTTTACAAAAAATATCAGGCTGTGCAGTGAAGCTAACAACTGGCAAAGGGTTCACGGTAACTTGCTGAGTGGACGTTGCGGTACAACCATTAAATGAGTGGGTTAGTGTAATATTATATGATGCTAATGGAGGATTGAGAATTCTGTGATTTTTGGTTGTAACCACTGGTAAGTTATTTACTTTCCAACTATATGTTGCACCTGGGCTGTCAGGAACTGATGTATTGGTTAAATTGATATCATCACCTAAACAAACGGGTTGCGGTGATATACTAAAACTGGCAATGGTATTTAGCACTTTAACAAACTTGGGTTTTGTTATGGTTTCCACACAACCAAGGCTATTGGTTACTTTTAACGTAACATCAAACTCTCCGGGGGTTGTGAATGTAAAGGATGGATTAGCGGAAGTTGAGGTAAGACCGTTGCTGGTTGACCATAAATAGGTGTAGTTCCCGGCAGGTGCAACTGAAGAGAAAAAACTGGATGTAAGTGGTGGGTTGCAACTAGATAGGTTATTACCTGTAAAATTAACTACTTGAGCAGGATTGATTACAACAAGGTTATTTTTTGAAATTGAATGTTCGCATCCATTATTGTCAGAAACA
>RDYC01000070.1 GCA_004293295.1 Bacteroidota bacterium | reverse complement strand
CAACACAACACCATTGCGTTTCCAAACATATGTTGCCTGGGTATTGGCATTTACATAAATGATTGCCGGTTGATTTTGGCAAACAGTAACCAATGTATCCGATTGTTTACCAATTGAAATACCATCTACAATGGTTAGCGTAGCTGCATCGGATAAGAATGTTTGATTGGCACAACCATTTGATACTTCTACCCTTATTGTTGCTACTTTTCCTCCAATATCAGCGGCTGTAATTCCGATTGCTGTAAGCGAATCTGTGGTTGCTCCCTGTACCTTATTTGGCACATCAAACAATTGTACATTGCCATTAATAAACCAGGCAAAAGAAGTGGCATTAGTCGTATTTATTTTAAAAGAAACGTTTCCTCCTGAACAAACATTTTTTGATTCAAGGGGCGACAGAAATACAGGCGGTTGTTTATAACCAAAAACTGTTGCATTTGAGGTCACAGTATCGCAAGCTCCAAAAACTTTACAGGTATAATTACCAGCCCCCAATATGCTATTCAAAAACTGTAAGTTATTTCCTGTTGCTCCGGTAACATTGGTTTGGTTATTAATTGGATTACCATTTTTATACCATTGATACCCTAAGATACTGCCTGTTGCCGCTATTGATAAATTCACGTAACTGCTATTTCCTGTGCATATGGCCAGTGAAGGTATAGGTTGGGTAGTAATACTAACAGGTTGCGAAATGCTAACACGTGAAACCGAAGAAATCAATGGGGAACCACAAGCACCGCGAACAATCACCTGATAACTTCCAGTGTCAGTTATTGTTGGGTTATTTTTTATGTAAGTGGCACTCAACTCACCTGCAATATCAACGCCACCCTTTTGCCATTGGTAGCTTAACCCTGAACCCGTTGCTGCAACGGATAGGTTAATAGGACTTGAACCACATAAACCAACAATTGCTTTAGGTTGTGTTGTAATAAGTGGTAAGGTTAACAAGGTTAGTGTTGCATTATTACTGGTATCTACCCCGCAAGCACTATTGATAATTACCCGATAGTTACCCGTTAAGGATTGATTAAATAAGGAAAGGGTTAAACTATCATTGCTAGCACTGCCAATATTGGTATTATTGCGTTGCCACGTAAAATTAGCAGCCGGGTCATTGGTAAGTACGTGTAAAACCACTGAACCGTTTTCACAAACTGATCGTGATATTGGCTGCTGGAGTATTTGGAGAGAAGCTCCTAAGGATATCTTTGCCTCATTACTGGTGTCGCTTCCACAAGCATTAGTAACAATGCAACGATACATCATGGTATCTGCATTACTCAGACTAGTAACTGTTAACGTTGAAGAAGTAGCTCCTGAAATATTACCGCCATTGCTTACATTAACACCATTTTTTTGCCACTGGTAAGTTAAGCCTAAGCCTGATGACCCTACGCTCAGTGCGACACTACCACCAACACATGATGACTGACTCATTGGCTCTGTTGTAATTGCAGGAATATTATTAAGCATTAACCTTGAACTATCCGAGTTTTCATAATTACATCCGTTATGGATACGAACATAATAGTAGCCACTATCGCTCGATTGAACATTAATAAACGTAATCTGGTTGGTTGTTACACCTGATACATTCGCACCATTTACTAATTTTACCCCATTTTTATACCACTCGTAAAACAGGTTACTTCCGGAAGCATTAACACCAATAGTTTGTGAAGATGCTCCACTACAAGCAATGACAGAAGCTATCGGTTGGGCACTTATATCCATCCTGTTAAAGTGTGCAGCAACTTCGGTTGTTGAAAAGGAACTGGTATAAAATCTTGCATCGTCTAATTCTCCGTTAAAATACTGCCACCCATTCGCATGTCCTGCCCATCCGTTACTTGTACTATAACTTGCACCAATTACGGTATATGGAACAATGCTGGTTGAATAAGTTCCTGAGGTCGTACCAACAAAAATACCATCAAGGTATAATGACTGGCTGTTACCATTGCCGGTTAATACAGCTTGGTGCCAATTTCCATCGGTTACTATTGCGGTTGACTGGGGAGCTACTCCGTTTCCATCAAAAAATTTCCCGGATAGCTTACCTGTATTGTTAATAAACAAAATTGGCGACCACCCAGTAGTTGGGTTTGTAATTGGATTTGAGCTGGCAGTGCCTATTAATCCCATGGTGGTATTTGCCAAGGATGTTTTAAACCATATCGAAACGGTAAATGCAGGGTTACCTGATGCAAAGAGATTTTGCGGTAAAGTTACCCTATTGCTATTTGCTCTGGAAAAGCTAAGTGCCCGATTACTTACATTAAACCTGTTTGGCGCTCCACTCACACCAAATGGTGATCCGTTTAATGCCGCATTATTCGCATTAGCATTAGCATCTAAAGCATATACAACCCTAGTTGTATTTGTTCCCGGAAATAATGATTCGTTAATGGTAACATTGGCTGTGCTTGAAGTAATGTTATTGTTGCAAGCATCAGTGATGTATACTGAATATGCACCGGTATCGTTCATGTTTGCATTTGTTATGCGCAGCGTATCAGACGTAGCACCACTAATGTTGGTTCCGTTGTTTAAGTTCACTCCTGCTTTTTTCCATTGGTATTGTAGGCCGGATCCACTGGCTTTTGTAAAAAGTATTAGCGTATTACCACGACAAATACTGGTTGATTGTGGTTGTATTGCAATAGGAATATTAGAAAACACTTGCACTTTTAATGTATCAGAAAACAGGTTATAACAATTTTTAGAGATAACACATTGGTAGTTGCCACTATCTGCAGCAGTAATATTACCAAAACTTAAGACTCCTGTATTACTGCCTGTTATATTGGTTGTGTTAGTTATTGCAGTTCCATTCTTATACCATTGATAGGCAACTCCTGAGCCCACTGCCTGTGCATTTAATGTTGCCGCAGTGCTATTACAAAAACCAACTGTTTGGTTAGATGAGAAACCAAATCCCATATTTTGTGCGCTTCGGTTAATTTCATTTGCAGTAAGCGATCGGTTATAAACTTTAACTTCATCTATATTGCCTTGAAAGTAATTATTCCATCCTGCGACTGTATTAGGCCACCCGCCAAACATCGTACCTACAATCATATAGGTGCTCAACAAACTAACCGATGTTGTAGGTTGCGTTGCAATCTGTACCCCATCTAAGTATAAAAATTGTTCAGAAGCAGTAGCAACCAAAGCGGCATGATGCCATTGGTTATCGTTTACATCAACCGTTGATGCCATTGTATTGACGTTGCCGTTATAAATTTTACCTCTCAGCTTATTATCGGTTCCAATAAACAACAATGAGTGATACTCGGTAGTACTGGCTCCTGGGAGTTGATTAGCATTACCGATGATTGCTCCAGTTGACTGATTAGCCTTAAACCAAGCCATAACCGTAAATGTACGTGATGTAGATGGTACCACATTAAGAAAACTAGCATGCGATGACGTTCCGTTAAACACACCCGCTGCATTTGGTGCACTATACTTGTCTGTAGCGTAAGTTACGTTCTGAGTAGCAGTTGGTACCCTTTTGTTAATACTTGCATCAGCAATAGAAGCACTAAAGCGTAAGTGTAAACGTAAACTATCTGTTAAGGAATTTGGAACAGTAAGGCTAATTTTGGCTGCATCGGTTTGGCGTGGCAGGCAAGTCAACCCATTCGGAATAGCTTCTAATGTGTAATTTCCTGTATCTGCGGCAGTAACGGCTGTTACCCAAAGTACTCGTGCATTTACTCCAGTGTATTTTGAACCATTGGCAATCGGGGTACCATCCTTTTTCCACTGCAATCTGTATTGGGTAGTATCCGAATTTTCAAAATTTGCACTTAACGATACCTGATCAATACCACTACAAGCGGATATTGAAACAGGCTGTGTTTTTACTTCAAATATTTTTTGCAAGCCTTCAATTTCTAGAGGATTTAGTTCTTTGTTATAAATCCTTACATTGTCAAAATACCCAAGTGCCGGCTCTAAACTACCTGATGCCCCGCCAATTCTTGTTAATGCGTTTGCGGCCAAGCTGTTTAAAAACGAGTTATTATCATCTAAAACCAATATTCCATTAACATAAATTTTTTGATTGTTTCCCACTTTTGTTATTGAAATATGGTACCACAAATTAGGTAGAATAGTTTGGGTTGAAGCAACAAAAACTCCGGCAGAAGTAATGTAACCTAATCTACCCGAGGTGTTGATTGCCAAATGCCTTGCATTGCCCGAATTACCACATAACAAAGTTCTTGCAACAGTAGTATTAAATCCTAAAAACCACAAGGATACTGAAAGGGTATCGTTAGCTATTGAAGGGAAAGATATGGATGTTCTTCCACCAGCTCCCAATATACTTGCGCTTAGCCCATTTGAATAAGGGGTAAGATTACTGTAGTTAATGGCTCCGGTTGCTGTTATGTTTCCAGTAGCATCAACCAAGTTGCCTTCAAATAAAAAGTTACCTCTTAGGTTTTGTGTGAGTTGCATATTGCCTACAAATAATTTGGTGGTATCACTATTTAAAACTACACAATCATTGTCATTAAAAGCTGTTTAAAACAGACTGTAAAAGCTGTTGATTAGGAAAGTTCAGCAAAACAAACAGGGTTAAATTTGCAAGAGAACTTTTCGTGGAAAATCTAAGAAAATGCACAAATGTAAATCACAAAAAAGCAGAATCTTTAAAAAATAAATC
>RDYC01000398.1 GCA_004293295.1 Bacteroidota bacterium | reverse complement strand
CAACTGTCATGCCAGATATTACGCCTGCCGCTCCTACTGTTGGACCTACCGGTATAAATATGTATGTATTTGATGCACTATAATTTGTTATAGTTGAACTTCCATCTGATGAACAACTAGCTGCAACCGATACAATATTTGGTATTGCAGGTGTTGGTAATTGTGCGGCATTGCTAAAACTTGCTGATGCAATTGAAGTACAACTACCATTTGTTGCTGTCACCGTGTAACTTGTTCCAACTGTCATACCTGATATTACGCCTGCCGCCCCTACATTTGGTCCAGCTGGTATAAATGTATAGGTATTAGAAGCGCTATAATTTGATATAGTTGAACTTCCTGCAGCAGAACAACTAGCTGCAACCGATGTGATAGATGGTACTGCTGGTGTTGGTAATTGTGCAGCATTACTAAAACTTGCTGATGCTACTGAAGTACATCCGCCATTTGTTGCTGTTACTGTATAACTTGTACCAACTGTCATGCCTGATATTAAACCTGTTGCTCCTACTGTTGGGCCTACTGGTAAAAATGTATAGGCGCTAGATGCGTTATAATTTGATATAGTTGAACTTCCATCTGACGAACAATCTGCAGTAATTGATGCGATTGTTGGTGTTGATGGTGGTGGTAATTGTGCAGCATTACTAAAACTCGCTGATGCTAATGAAGTACATCCACTATTAGTTGCTGTTACCGTATAACTTGTTCCAACTGTCATGCCAGATATTATCCCTGCAACTCCTACTGTCGGACCTGCTGGTGTAAATGCATAGGTATTAGATGCACTATAATTGGATATAATTGAACTTCCATCTGATAAACAATCTGCAGCAATTGATGTGATTGTTGGCGTTTCAGTTGGCAGCGGTAAATTAATTGTGAATGTCAATGGACTAGAAGAACAACCTGTCATTAAATCTAATGCAACTAAGGAGTATGTTCCTGGAGCCACATTACTAAAATTAACACTAGATTGAGTTGAAGATGTAACACCATTACTTAATGTATACTCATAATTTGAAACATATAGAGTAT
>RDYC01000069.1 GCA_004293295.1 Bacteroidota bacterium | reverse complement strand
GGCCGCAACCACCTCTTTTAACATGCCTACACCTTTCATTACATCATTTTCGCCCTGTATAATACAAACGGCCAAGGCACTTTTGGCTTGTAAGTTAGCCGGATTAAGCTCTAATACTTTGGCATACGACTCTTTGGCTTGTTGAATGCTGTAAGTGAGTATGCCGCTATCCTGACTAAAATTAGCCACATTGTAAAACTTGGAGCCGCTGGCAAACCAAGTGATTTCATTTTGTTCCTGCTCGGCAAGCTTTTTGGTATAATAAGCTGCGGCAAGCGGAACATTTAATGAGTCCCACAAGTTTGTAAGCTTCACAAGACTTTCTTTATTGGTTTTATCAGCGGTGAGAGCTGCAATTTGTTGTTTAAGCTGGTTGCTTTGTTTTGCAGTTTGTGCTGTTAAAAACGTTTCGGCATCAAAAGCTTGATTTAATGCTGAAACCCCTTTTGATGTTGTTTCACCAAAAGGGGTTTTGAAACCCATTACAAATAAAACAGTTGTTATTGTTAGCGCAATGGCAATAAGTAAAACTTGCTTATTGTTGATGGTCATTAAGCCTTAGCTGCTAATTTAGCGGCTTTAGTTTTAACGGTGTCGCTCTTCTTAACTTTATCAACGAAAGTTTTAGCCGGTTTGAAACTTGGAATATAGTGCTCATCAATTACCATAGCGGTATTTTTGCTGATGTTACGCGCAATTTTTTTCGCTCTTTTCTTAATAACGAAACTACCGAAACCACGGAAATAAACGTTTTTCCCTTCGGTCATCGAGGTTCTTACTACTTTAAAGAAAGACTCAACGGCTTCCTGAACCTGTGCTTTCTCAATTCCTGTTTTTGTTGCAATTTCTGCAATTACTTCTGCTTTTGTCATTTTCTACGATTTTAACTATTAATAACTTTACAGTCAAATATTTGTGTTGCCCTGCTTTTTGTAAAGCGGGTTGCAAATGTATGAAATTCAAAACAAAATGCACTATTTCAAGTAAAAAAAAATCAATCCATTACTTTTGCATAAAAAATGACATCCCTACAACCGCTGCTTAACTGGTACAATAACGAGAAAAGAGATTTGCCTTGGCGCAATACCCAAAATCCTTACCACATTTGGTTAAGCGAAATTATTTTACAACAAACCCGAGTTGACCAAGGCTTGCCTTATTACCTGAAATTTGTAGATAAGTACCCTGATATACAGTCGTTAGCTAGTGCCAATGATGATGAGGTAATGAAGCTTTGGCAAGGACTTGGGTACTACAACCGTGCAGCCAACATGCTTAAAACAGCTCGTATTATTATGCAGGATTGTAACGGAGTTTTCCCCGACACATACGATGGCTTAATGGATTTAAAAGGGATTGGGCCTTATACGGCTGCTGCCATTGCATCTTTTGGGTTTAACTTGCCTCATGCCGTGGTTGATGGCAATGTTTATCGGGTGTTGGCAAGGCTATTTGGCATAACCGAGGCCATTAACAGCACAAAAGGTAAAAAAATATTTGCTGCGTTGGCCCAAGAGCTACTTCCTAAAAAGTTTGCTGCTCAACACAATCAAGCTATTATGGAGTTTGGGGCACTGGTTTGTAAACCCAAGCAACCCCAATGTGTTACATGCATTTTTAGCCACAGCTGCCATGCTTACCGAAACAACATGGTTGCAGAGTTACCGGTAAAAGAAAAAAAGCGGCAACCTGTTAAGCGCTATTTTAACTATTTGGTTATATTAACCCCTAAAAAGGAATTGTTTATCAGGCAAAGAAACAATGAAGGAATTTGGAACGGGTTGTTTGAATTTCCATTGATAGAAACGGACGACATTGTTGATGCGGCAGGTTTGGCCAGCCATGATGTGGTGCTTAACTTAAGTAAAGTGCTTGAGAATGACCTTTCTTTAATGGCCTCTGTTAAACACCAATTAACCCACCAAACCATTTATGCCAATTTTTGGCTGGCCAAACTAACCGTCAATCAGGTAAATATTGGTGCTGATTACCTGAACATTCCTGTGGAAAAGATTCATGATTTTGCGGTTCCCAGTTTGCTTGAACGTTTTATAAATACTACCTTGCAGTTGCTTGAAAAAAATAATGTTGCATGAGTGTAAATAAAGTAATTTTGGTTGGCAACTTGGGAAGAGACCCTGAACAACCAAGAGTTCTTGGACAAAATAACACCAGAAGGGTGGTAACCATAAGTGTGGCTACCAGCGAAACTTATCAGGATAATAAAACAGGGGAGCGGAAAACTGATACTGAATGGCACCGTGTTGAGTTGTGGGATAACCTTGCTGATGTGGCTTTTAAATACCTAAAAAAGGGCTCATCGGTATATGTTGAAGGCAAGATAAGAACGGAAAGATGGACCGATCAGGCAGGTATAGAACGAACAGGTATAAAAATAAGAGCAAATAACCTAACTTTGTTGGGTTCTCGTAACTCAGCCGGTTCAAATGAAACAAATCAAGGGGGGCAGCCACCAAGCGACCAGCACTCGCAGCAACCTGACCCAAAAGGTGATGTAGAGCAAAAAAATAATGATCAGGATGATTTGCCATTTTAACCACGTCTTATACTTATAAAGAATTAAATTTTGGAAAATAGTTTACCTTCAGAACCTCCGGTCACTTTACTGTTAAGTATACTTAACACCAACATAAGTGCATCTGATGTGCTCACCATATTAATATGCATAGGTGTTGTCGTCTTGTTTATTGTTTGCTCTGCGATAATTTCCAGCTCAGAAAACGCCCTGTTTAGTCTTACCCCTATTCAAGTTGATGAAATCACCCAGGATGAAAGCAGAACATCCGAATGCATCAAGTACCTGTTAAATCATCCCAAACATTTACTGGCCACCATTTTAATTTCCAATACCTTTGTTAATATCAGTATTGTACTGGTGTTAACGGTAGTTATTGGGTTGATATTTGATTTTAGCCAGAACCATTTGGTGGGCTTTTTAATAGAAGTGGTACTGGTTACTTTTTTGTTGGTGCTTTTTGGTGAAGTAATGCCTAAAATGTACGCCTCGCAAAACAATGCGCGTGTGGCCAGGTTTGTTTCCATACCAATGTTTACACTTAGTAAGTTACTAAAACCATTTGTGTTGTTATTGGTAAATTCCACTTCAATTATTGATAAACGTGTAACTAAAAAGGGACATGTGCTTTCAGTAGAAGAGTTGACACATGCCATTGATATTACAAATGAAGAAGAAACACCCAAAGAAGAAAAAGTTATCCTTAAATCTATTGTTCAGTTTGGTAACATCAGTGTAAAACAGATTATGCGCCAAAGGCCTGATGTTACCGCCATTCGATCGGATACGCCTTTTAGGCAACTCCTCATGAAAATTAATGATTGGGGGTATTCGCGGGTTCCTGTATATTCTGATAACTTGGATAATATTCAAGGGGTTTTGTACATTAAAGATTTACTCCCCCAGCTTCATGAAGATGATCAGTTCCAATGGACATCCTTATTGCGAAAGCCGTATTTTGTGCCCGAGAGTAAAAAGATTGATGATTTATTAAAAGAGTTCCAGAGCAAACGCGTTCATTTGGCTATCGTGGTTGATGAGTTTGGTGGAACCCAAGGCATTGTAACCATGGAGGATATTTTGGAAGAAATATTCGGTGAAATTAATGACGAGTTTGATGATGATGAGATTTTTTACTCGCGTATTGATGATAATACCTATGTGTTTGAAGCAAAAATTGCCATAAATGATATGTGCAAATTTATGGGAATTGACTTAAGTGTTTTTGAACAGGCACGCCAGGATGCAGATACCGTGGGAGGGATGCTGCTTGAATTGCAAGGTGAGATGCCTAAACAAGGAGATGTTATTGTTTTTGAAAACTATAAGTTTATCATAGAGTCGGCTGACAAAAGAAGAATAAAACGAATTAAGGTAGAGGTAATGCATGAACAAGATTCTAAGGCCTAGTTATATATATCTATCATATTGTTGTGCTGCTGTTTTGTTATTAGCAGCGTGTTCAAGTGAGTATACCCCTAAACCAAGAGGTTTTCAGCGGTTCATATTTCCTGAAAAGCAATATAAACCTTACCGAAGCGACTGTGGGTTTAGTTTTGAAATACCGGAATATGCCGCGGTACTCCCAGATTTTACTCAGGAGCACCAAAAATGTTGGATAAATGTTTATTACCAGCCATACAACGCCACGTTACACATCAGCTTTAATAAAGCTAAAAACAGCCAGGAGTTGTTTAAACTCTCAGAGGATGCGCGAACATTGGTATATAAACATACCGTTAAGGCTGACGAAATTTACGAGACCTATATCGAAAATGAGTTTGTGCGAGGCATGGTTTATGATTTAAGCGGAAATACGGCCAGTAATTTTCAGTTCTACGTTACTGACTCGTCAACAAATTATATGCGTGGGGCTTTATACTTTAATACCCGAACCAATATTGACAGCATTACTCCTGTGCTCGCTTACCTAAAGCAAGATGTGCTTCATATGTTAGAAACTACTAGGTGGAAGTAACCAGAACAATACACAACAACTTAATAAAAAAAGCCGACAATTATATTGTCGGCTTTTTTTATAGTGTATTTATGCATACTTCTACCACACCGTTATCTTGGCATAAGAGGTTTGGTTGTTATGCATCAGTTGCACCAAGTATAACCCAGGTTTGATGTTAGCCTTGATGGTTATGGT
>RDYC01000068.1 GCA_004293295.1 Bacteroidota bacterium | reverse complement strand
AATTGGGTTTGGCGATATGTGGGTACTTATAAAAATGGAATGAAGGACAACATTCAGTGGACTTATTCCGGGAATAAAGCGGTGAACGTTAGCTTCTGGAAAGATGGTAAAACTTTATGGTTGGCTAATTTTAGTGCTGATAAAGATAAAATCATTCCTCTAAAGGGATTTCAAATATCTAATGATACTACCTTATACATAATCGCCCCTTACCCTTCAGGAAAAAAATGGTATGAAGGCCAATTCATCAACACCAACCATTTTAAATCCACAAGGCAATCTGGTTTTCACACTTACATGACTGTCATTCATAAAATATACTTTGAGGAAGGCACTTTAAAAGCGATTGTTGATTATGACCATCAAACAATTACTGAATTTAACAGTGAAGGGCGAAAACTTTACAGTACCACCTTTAATGATGTAAAAAAAAACAACCAAGAGATTAGCAACAGTTACTTAAAATAATCCAAAGTCTGAATTGTGTCTTTCATCGTCAATACGTGCGACTCTTTAATTATTTTTCTTATCTTAGCTCACCAAAATTGTTGATTTAATTTCCAAAACTAAAATCAGGAAGCGTTCCAAGTTAAAGGCTACTCTAACCAACATTCTTACATGGTTTTAGGTAAGGATTTAATCTACTAAAACGCAAATAGTGGCTTTATGTCCTCAAACAAATGAATATGAACGCTAAAAAAAACAGCCTTGCTTCCTTTATCTTATTC
Organism: Bacteroidota bacterium; assembly: GCA_004293295.1. GTDB lineage: Bacteria > Bacteroidota > Bacteroidia > UKL13-3 > UKL13-3 > UBA6183. The sequence goes on along the minus strand of RDYC01000068.1, from coordinate 3,968 downwards.
ACCATACTACTTTCTCAATGCACCAACAAACCCGTTCCCAATACCGTTAAATTTTCACCTACTGATCCTTTTATAAAAACGATTGTTGCCAACCAAGTGTACAATATTGATGGTAAACAAGACAATATTGTTGAAGGGGAAAATGGAACACTATTAATTTGCCCTAAAGGCTGCTTTAAAAACGCCAATGGAGATGTGGTGCTAACAGATGTGAAAATTGAACTTGCTGAAGCACTTAAAAGGGAAGATATGCTCCTATCTAACTTAACAACTACCTCTGATGGCAAACAATTAGAAACAGGTGGCATGATTTACTTTAATGCTACGGCCAACGGAGAGCAACTTACCATTGACGAAGACAATCCTGTACGTATTGAAATTCCTACCACCAAAAAGAAGCCTGAGATGATGGTTTATGAAGGGATAAGGGACTCGAATGGAAATATGAATTGGGTAAATCCAACTGAGTTGGATCATGCGCTTGTTACCGTAGACATCAACTCATTGGATTTTCTTCCACCCGGTTTCCGAACGGCTGTAAACAATGGCATGCCTTATAGGGGTTACCAAATAGCCACTGCTGAGCTAACAGACAGCTTATACTATAGCCTTGAACCACTCAGCAGCTTATCTGTCCAGGCAAGTCCTGCACCAGAAAGCAGGATGATGGAATATGTCGAGCCTAATGATGGGAGTAAACGGGTAATTCATAATGAACCTATTGAAAATCCATCACATACCCATGATGCTGTTCACCATGATGTACCGGTAGACACCAATAGCGGCATTAATCCTTTAAGCATAAAAGTAATAAAATCAGAAAAATACCAGCACACATTTATTGCAACAAAAGAATTTGAAAAGCGCTTAAAAGTAATTTTCAACACCTGCAACAATGCTGTTCTTGAAGTGTATATCAATAACCTTGACAAAAACCTTTATGAAGTGGATGAAATGGCAGCATCAATACTTGGTAGCGGCAAATTTTATGATGAGTTCATCCAATTTTCCAAACAAAAACTAACTAAGGTTAAAGAGGCCGATAAATACGCAGAATTGTTGAAAGGGTATTATCAGCAAAGGCTAAATGAGGTAACAGCACAACTGGCAAAGGAGAAAGAAAAACTGGAAAAAGTGCTGAAAGAAAAATCCAAGGAAGCACAAAAAGTAGTTGATGACTACAAAAAACTACTGTTCAAAAGAGAGGCACATCGCATGGAAACTTATGGGTTTAACTGGACGAAAACAGGCTGGATAAATATTGATATTGGAACGATGCCTAAAGATTATGATGAACAACCACTTGAGATTATGATAACAAACAGTGGCGAATTTGACCAAGTTTACACCTACGTGGTGTATACTTCTATCGCAAGTTTGTATCGGTTAAACACAACCGACAATAAGCACTTTTTTGCAGGAAATGAAACTAGTAAAACTATGTTGATGCCAAAGAAAAAGCTAGGCATTGCAATAGCCATTGGCTATAAAAATGATACCCCATCATTTGCCATGGAAGAATTTGAAACCGGGTCTGAACCTAATTTCTCCCTAACCCTATTGCCTTCAACTATTGAGCAAGTAAAAGCAGCTATTCGCACCTACGACAATTACTCAGAAGAAAACAGCATTAGCGTTGACCTTGAATTTATGGCAACATTTTATAAAGAAGAGCAACGGAATAAGGTGCTGCAAGAAGAATATGCCTTTTTTACGCAACTCAGAGCTGTAGCATTTCCCTGCTACAAGCAAGCCATTTCAGGTGAGGTGCTATTTTATAACAATTGCACCCCATGTCATACCGCCACCAATGAAAGAGTCGTTGGGCCGGGTTTGGCATCTGCAACCAAAAAGTACTCAAAAGAATGGCTTTATAAGTGGACAACAAATGCAACTGCTTTAATACGCAGTGGCGACAAGCAAGCCGTAAAAATATATGAAGAATACAACCAATCCGTTCAAACTACATTTAATTTCACCCAGGAAGAAGTAACAGCCATATACGAGTTTATTGATGAGTATAATGGCAAATAAGGTAAGGATATGAATCAATTTTCTCTTTTAAAATACTAATCGTAAAAATGGAATTAAAAAGATACTAGCAAATCACAATACCCGTAAAATCAATTATTAAACCATATGAAAACTAACTTATTTGTAATAATTACTTCCGCACTTATTTTAAGTGCTTGCGAGAAAGGGGGCTCTCCACCTCTACCATTGCCAGAAATAATGATCACCTATCCTGATTCGGGTTATTATGGCAAAAGTGCTTTATCTCTTGAAGATTCTACAGTGATAGATGGCGCAAAGGATTTTGGGTTCACCGCAATTTTACAAAAATTTGCTAACGTATCTATTAAGATTACGGATTTATCTCCTATTGATTCCTCAACTGGACATATCCCCAAATGGTCTTATACAAGCAATCCAATTGGATGGATGGCTACGACTTGGAATAGCGGCACACAAGTGTTCACCGCCACACAAACCGGTAAACTTGATATGCAAATTACCTTTCATGCGCAAGGACAACCAGGCCCATGTAGGCTGGACTTCTACGAAAATTCTTCAACCGTAACCAGAACAAAATACCTGATTCTAAAATAGTTTAGTGTGCAAGAAGTTAAAATTGCTGGTAAAATTAACAGTAATACGTCACAAGACGTAAAAATTTCAGTCTAGTATCATATTTTTTTGAATCTTGTTTTCATCACTTCCCCCTTATTTGTTGTTAGTATCAACGTATAAAATCCGTGACTAAAGTTACTCATGTCAACATCAAAACCATCCTTAAATTTCTCTTGAAATAGCATTCTCCCAAACATATCGAAAACTATATAAAGACCTTCCGACTCTTGAATGCTGACATGAACAACTGAGGTAGTTGGATTTGGTGTTAAACAGAATCGAACATCACTGTTTTTAACTGTTTGTGTAAAACTGCTATTACTACGAATAAATATTAAATTATACTTATCTGAAGATTCAAGAGTATCGTAAAGGTCTCTTGCAATTACATTCCATTTCAAGTAAACTGAATCTGCTGAGCTAGTGTTTTGTAAATTGGCTAAGGAATCAAGTGTACTACGTTTCAGCACAAGAGTCGTATCTATCCCATTATTTTTCGACAAACTGCCTCGTAGCACTTGGTTTGTTATATTGTACAAATACAGTGTATATTGGCCTCGAGTACTTGACCATTTAAACACAACCGAGTCAGTAACGCTTTGAAATGGGAGATAAGCAGTATTATTAGCTGGCTGAAGTAAATTAAATACATTAGGTTTTGGTTTTCTCACCAGTGTAGCCTGATATCTTTGTCTTGCTTCAATTGTATCAACGTTGTTAGATACAAATACAGTCCAAATAATAGATAAAGAATCGCCCCTGTTAATACCATTAGCAGCCACTATAGAATCTAAAGTACTTGAAGACATTGTTAGTGTGGTATCTTTTCCTGAGCTATTTGATTCTTTCTTGAATATTATATTTCCTGAATTATTTAAAAACTGTAATTCATAATTACCTCTTATTGCACTTCTCCATTTAAAAACTAACGAGTCTGTTGAACTCTTTGATACAACAAACCGTTCTTTATTAGAAGGATAAAACAAACTAAATGAGTCAGGCAATAGCCTTCTTACTAATACTATCCTATGTGTGTCCGAATTTAAACTTCCCGTTTGATTGGTTGTTCTAACAAACCAAGTGGTTTTAAGACTATCACCAAAAGATTTATTATGTAATTTAAACAATGAATCAATTGAGCCTTGAGGCAGATAAGTAAAAGAATCAACACCTGCATTCACATCTAACAATCCCAATTTAAGCCGATAAGATACAGGACTCTTCATACTGCTCCAGTTAAAAAAGGTCGTTCCGTTTGAATTTGGAGTTACCAATATATCATTATCATCAGGTGTATTAAGAAAGATTGGCAGTAATTCAGGAAACCTTACTACTTT
>RDYC01000067.1 GCA_004293295.1 Bacteroidota bacterium | reverse complement strand
TCAAAATTCTTTTTAAACCAAACCAATAACTGACCAATATATGGAAACATACTGCCGGTCATGTCAACCACCAAAAGCACTTTTTTCCATTCCTTGTTGCGTTGAAAAACACGAAAAATGGTCGAATCTTTTATTTTATATTCTCCGGTAAGAAACTTATCAAATTTCAAGGTCGTTTCTTTGGTTGGCGATTCGTAGGTGACAAAACCTTTTTTATCAAAATGGGCATAGCTGCCATCTAATTCGCCCTTATCAAATTTGGCTTCTGTTTGCAGAAAACCATTTTCATCATAAACCCTTTCATAACCGTGTTTTTTACCCGCGCTATAAATCTCTTCCACACGCGTGCTGCAATTGGGATAAAAAGTAACACTTGGCCCATCAAGCACCCCGCCTTTGTAGTTATTACTAAACTCAATACAATCCTGAACATCATAGTACCTGATTTCTAAACCCTCCTTTTCACCATTTTCATAGTAAACTTCATATTTTAGGTCACCATTATTCCAAAAATACCTCCAAAACCCTTGTTTTTTCCCGACTTTGTCAGTGTAGTTAATGGTATCACCATCCATTATCTCAAAAGTTTGAGCAAAATGTATGATGGGGAGAGATAGCAGTGTAGCGAAAAGAAACAGGCGTTTAATTAGTGGCGTCATTTTATCTGAGTGGTTTCAAATATACAGCATAAATCATAAAGTAATCAACTATATGGCTAAAACAATTAGGTCTCATCAACGTTAAATAGTGTATGAAAACTGCATTTATTGACGCCTACATTAATCATTGTTTAACCAACAACAAACGCCCTGATAATGTATTCCTTTTTGCAAAAGCAATGAACATCGAAGAGTCGGAGTTCTATCAGCATTATTCAACACTAGCAGCTTTGGAAGCAGATATTTACCGTACATGGTTTTTAAGCGCCTATGAACAATGTGAGCAAAATGAGTTATGGGGTGGTTATTCAACCCGTGAAAAAATATTGGCAGTGTTTTACACCCTAATAGAAGTGATTAAACCTAACCGAAGCTTTGCTACTTTTTTAAAGAAGCAAGATGTGAAAAAGCTGCCCCAATGGCCGAGTTATTTAGCCGAACTGAACAAAGTGTTTGTTGACAAACTAAAACCTATATTGTTTGAAGGCGTTTCAAGTAAGGAGTTGGCCTCAAGAAAGTATTTAGAAGACAAGTATGTAGATGCAATTTGGTTAAACTGGCTGTTTGTGTTAACTTTTTGGATTGATGATAGTAGTGCTGGCTTTGAGAAAACAGACGAAGCCATTGAAAAAAGTGTAAACTTATCCCTTGACCTTATGGGAACGGGGCCGTTGGATGCCATGTTGAACTTCGGCAAGTTTTTATTCCAAAATAGGTAGAGGCTACCCAATTACTTCGCACATATTAAATAAAAAATCACACGCTCAACATGGAACAAAACAGTATACCTAGTAGCAAAGTACAAAGAGCAATGCGATTTGTAAAAACGGGCGCGCAGATTGGAGGGAACTACGTAAAACATTATTCGAAAAAAATAATAGACCCTTCAATCACCAAGGATCAATTGCACGAAGATAACGCAACAGATGTTTATAAAACCTTGTCGGAGTTAAAAGGAAGTGCCTTAAAGGTAGCACAAATGCTTAGCATGGAGAAGAATGTATTACCTAGGCAGTATACCAATAAGTTTCAAATGGCACAGTATAGTGCTCCCCCTCTTTCAGGCCCGCTTATTGCCCAAACGTTTGTAAAAAACTTTGGTAAACCTCCACATGAAATATTTGATACATTTGATTTAAAAGCCAGTAATGCAGCCAGTATTGGGCAGGTGCACAAAGCAACACTAGGTGGAAAGAAACTTGCCGTAAAAATTCAATATCCAGGTGTAGCTGATAGTATTAAAAGTGATTTGAGGATGGTGAAGCCAATTGCTTTCAGGCTTTTGGATATGAATGAAAAGGAACTGGAAAAATACATCAAGGAGGTAGAAACCAAATTGTTGGAAGAAACGGACTACGAACTGGAATACCAGCGTTCTGTTGAAATCAGCGAACAATGTAAAGGTGTTGAAAACCTTGTGTTTACTAAATATTACAAGGAATATACCAGAAGACGTGTTCTGACCATGGATTGGTTAGAAGGGATGCATTTGGATGATTTTTTGGCCACAAATCCCTCTCAGGAAGTGAAAAATAAAATTGGTCAAGCCATGTGGGATTTTTATGATTTGCAAGTTCACCAACTCAAATCGGTGCATGCTGATCCTCATCCCGGAAATTTTTTAATGCGTGAGGATGGTGTATTGGGTGTTATTGACTTTGGTTGTGTTAAGGAAATTCCTCAAGATTTTTATCTCAATTATTTTGCTTTGTTGGTGCCTGAAATTATGCAAAGTAAAGATGCCATAAGAACCATTATGCTTCAACAAGAAATTATCAATGCCAAAGATTCTAACGAAGTGCAGCAAAAAATTACCGATGCATTTGTGCGAATGACAAATTTGTTGCGTACCCCGTTCGATTTTGAAACATTTGATTTCGGAAACAATGATTACATTGATGAAATATATAAACTCGGTGAAGAGGTGAGCAGAATGGATGAACTGAAAAAATCAAAAGAGGGCAGGGGTTCGCAGCATGCCTTGTATGTTAACCGCACTTACTTTGGTTTATATTCTATATTAAATGTATTGGGAGCAAAAGTAAGAACCGGTGTAAGGGAATGGCGTGCGCCATTGGTTCAATTTCATTTGCATAAAAATTAAGTTTTAGCAGAAGTTAGCCGAGAAGTAAAATAAGATAACAATACGCGCCACCTTTGGTGGCGCGTATTGTTAATGAAGCCGAATGCTTTTATTTGCTAATGGATACTTTTTTGGCCACTACTTGGCCATTAGAGAGTGTAAGCTCTAATAAATATATACCGTTGCCTAATTCCTTTGCATCAATAGTATTGCCGGTTAAATCAGTTTTAATCAACTTACCCGTTAAATCGAAAATTTTCATGTGCGCAGCTTCAATGCCATCAATATAAATTATGTCTTGGGCAGGATTAGGGTAAATCTTTATTGCCTCGGCATCAATCAGGTTTTGTTTGTTAACCCCAACAGGGTGTTGTACCCTAAAGTTGAGATGTGTAAAACTACCAAAGTCTAATCCAAAAGTACGTATAATTTTAATAGGGCTGCCAATCTCTACAATTCGCAATAGCCCATTTCCTTGGCCACTGGCTGCCCACCAGCCAAGTCCGTTTCCACCTTCATCGTTAAACCTAAATGAATAACATCCCCATCCTAAATTAAATGTGTCTCTATGCATGGTGTTGGCAGCCGTATAGGTTTTAGTAAATAAAACTTCACCGGCAGCATTAGTTAAGGTATAATTATTTTGTGCTGGTACCGCATTGGTTCTGCACTCAATAATAAATTTTTGTGGTAAGGTTATTGGCAAGTCAAAAACAGAAGTTTTTTTGTTGTTTAAACCATTGTCGTCAGTAGCAACACCATTAATTTTACTTAACCATACTTGAAATGTTTTGTTGGTTAAATCCGTAGGCCATAACAAAAATGGAAGCTTCACTTCGGTTTCTTGCTCATAAGGTAGATTTCCGCTCCAGCCCCATACCATTGGAGCTGCAGAGCCCATTTGGTAAGTTACTTCAATACTTGTAATTGGTTGCGCCCCCCAGTTTTTAACCAATATTTTACCATTGTCGCATATTGGGTTTGAGCGGTTGTGCCAAAAAGCATTGGTTGGTGCTATGATATCTTCAATAGCGGCATCGGTATTATAAGCGTTTTCTTTATAATAAATCAATTGTAAAGCAATGTTATAGCTGGCACCACCATTAGCGGTAAATGCCTCCATATCCAAATCAATTGTATTGGTGCTGCCTGCCGTTACATTTAAATTGTAATCATAATTGCGAATTTTTTCGCCTGGGCACCAATTAGAACGGTCATATACCCAAGTGCCTGGTTGTGCCATAATCGCATTGCTTCCGCAATCATCCTTCCAAACCAATTGTTCTGCAATTTGGTTGTTGTTTAATTTCAAATACATGGTTTTAGCACAAAACTCTGCGCAATTCTGGTTGCTTTCGCCACCGTGCCCTGTAATAATGATACGGGCTTTTGTAGAAACTGTACCAGCAGGTACTGTAAAGCTTTTTGCACTCAGGGCTTGTTCAATACTTACTGCCTGTCCATAGTTAAAACCTCCATTATAAATATTTACCACATCCACCACTTCCTTCGCAGGAGTTCCTTCAATATAAATCATATCCCAAGTGGCTGTAAAACCATATGAATAACCTTGGTATTCAATCCGCAACTCTGTTGAATCTGTAATGTATTTTACATAATCTGTAACATCATAGATATAATCATACTTAAATGTTTTGGGAAAGGTTACCGCATAAGGAGAGATGAACCTACCCAATTCAATATTATTTACCACCTCGAACACATCATAGTATGAAGTGTTTTTTTGTTTAATTAGCCTATTCGCTGCTACCCAAGTAGAATCCGTTTTTTTTCCTGTGGAATCAAACTGATAACGCCAATAGTTTGCTGCAAATCCTGTAATGCTATCGGTAATCAACAGTGGTTTTAAGCTATCACCAAACAAGGTTATTTTTAAAATGGCAGCTATGGTTGAATCCGTTTTTTTGGTCGTGGTGTTAAAGGTATTTACCCAAGTGGTATCAGCACTATAAGAAACCGAATCTCTGGCTGAACCATTTACTTTTAAGTATGGAGCTTGTTTCATGGTAGAGTCCTTTTTGCCGGTATATT
>RDYC01000066.1 GCA_004293295.1 Bacteroidota bacterium | reverse complement strand
TAAACTGGGTAAGCATGGCATTGTTAAACCCGGTGTTGTTTACATGGGTGCTGTGCAGGTTGCCAATAAAATTACCAAAGGCCGTTGCCCGTGCTGATTCGTTTGCTCCCAATAACTCGTATAGTTTATCATTTACGGCAGCATAGTTTAAGCTGCTGTAATCAATTATTTTCTCTACACTGCGTTTGTAGGTGGCCATGATGTTGCCTTGTGCATCACGCACATAATAAGTAGTGGTGCTGTAGGGCTGGCTTTTGCTGATAACGGTTTTGCTGAGGCGATGCCCATCAGGGGTGTAGGTAAATATCAAATCAGGTTTGGTACTGCCGTTTACCCGGATAATGTTGGTAATTTTGCCGTACACGTTCCACTTGATTTCGGCAATTTCTTCAGCCACATCTTTGGTGAGGTTGCCAATGGCATCGTATTCGTAGTTTCCTGTTACCTGGTCGTCAATATCATCAGCATACAGGGCTTTGTTGGTAATGGCATCATCTACATAAGCCAGCTGGTTTTTGCCGCTCACATAATTATAGGTCAGATCGTCCATATCGGTATTTCCGGCTTCGCCTTTGCGTATCTGGCGCATGATGTTGCCATCTGCATCATACTCAAACTCATTGTAATATTGGTTAACCGGGCCTGCTGCGCTCCATGTATTGGTTGCGGTATTGAGGTCGGTAAAATAATTGGCGGCAACAATACGATTCAACTGGTCGTATTTGTAGGCTGAAAGCTGGGTATTGAAGGTTTCAATGCCGGTGGTCATGTAACGAATGTTGCCGTTAAACAACTCAGGGGCTGCCCCGACAGTGTTGGCGGTTCCAATTATACCTGTTGCGCCTGCCACGCTGGTGGTATGGGCCTGAGCGGCTGTAAAGGTATAGGTCGGTTCATAATCATCATTAAAGTAGGATAACTCAAAACCAACTACGTCTCTGGCGTTGTGTTTATTGGCCACAACTGCTGCAAAACCATCTCGTCCGGGGTCGCGCTCAGGGTTTAGGGTTGGGGCGTTTACGGCTTTTAACCAGCCTTGTATGGTGTAGGTGTAATCAAGCCCTTGCACATGGTGTTTGCCTAACTCCGTTCTGGCTAAAGGCCCGTGTTTGTAGTAATGGTAATTGGCATCTTCTTCCAAGGTAAGGTAGTTGGTACCGGTAAGCACTGAGGTAATGCGATTTTCTGCATCGTAACGGTATTGGTGTATAAACTGGTCAGCTTCGCCCCGCTGATAAATCACCTCGTTTACTTTTCCGCTAATCAGATCGTACTTATAGTCAACTTGCTTAAGTTGTTGTCCCAGTGGTGCAAGTGCAGGAACTTCTCTGTATAGTTTTTTTACATTTCCGTGCACATCATAGCTGTAGTGTACTGCACTTTGCGGGGTTTGGGTTTCGGTTTCAAAAAAGGCGGTATGCACCACACGACCGCGCAGGTTGCTAAAATCATTGGCTAAAGTAGCGGTGTTTAATGCTGTGCCTTGCCAATAATCATAATAGGTACGGGTAATTTGGCTGCGCATCACATCCCCGGCAATCAGGCTCGACAACCATTCATCCATATTGCCAACCTGCCTAATAGCAGCATGATTAACGTCACTAAAAGCACTACCATCGCCTGTAAGTTGGCCCACTTCTTTAATGCGACCCAAGCCATCATAAATGGTGTAGCTTAACTGTTTAGGTGTTTGGGCATTTTGTTTGGCATTGCGCGATAATACTACACGGCCAACAGCATCGTGCCAAAACTCCGATTTTCCGGCATCTGGCGTGGTTTGTTCTACCAATTGGTTCAGGGTGTTGTATACATAATCCGTTACTTTTTGGTGTTGTTCTGCAGTAAAGTAGTTGGTGCCGCTATTACGGGCATTATCAGCCGCAGCAATTTGGCTGCTGTTTCTTAAAGGCTTTACTCCGGCAGGTGGCACGGTTTTCACCAGATTGCCGGCTTGGTCGTAATAATATAGGGTATAGTGGTATTGCCTGTCGGTGTATTTTAGTTGCATTACTTCTCGTAAGGCTGTTCTGTTCATGGTAGTAGCCACATACTCTTGCCTAAATTTATCTATTAAACCTTGTTTATAACGCAAATAGGCATTTAATCCATTGGCTTTGGCAATCATTTTCAGGCGTTTGGTACAAGGATCTTCATCTACAGTAACCGTAAACTCGTTTATAGGTTTGTTGCAAACGGTGTAATTGTGTTTGCAGCTTTGGTTGGTAAGGTAATCGTTGTAAAACGGATAGGCTGGCAAGGTGATCAGGATGTGTTGGAAAAAGTCGGTTTGGTTGTGATCAGTAAATTTCACCTTGGCTGTAAGTTCTACCTCAAAAGGAGAGAATTTAACGATTTTGTAATCGGTTACTTTGCTATTAATAAGCATGGTTAATGAGAAGCCAGGAATTGGGTCTCCCACCTGGTAATCAAACAAGTTGGCGCCTCTGTTTTTTAGGGTGTTTATTTTAATATAAAAGTAGTTGCCATTAGGGGTTCGTCCTTCACCAAAGAGGTAACTGTTGTTTATGGCACGTTTGGTTACGTTATAGGTGATGTTATTTTTATACGCATTTCGGGCATAATACGATATTAAGATATTTCCTTGATTTCTCATTTTCCATTGGGGAATCAGCACTCTTGACATTACAGAAATTTGCTGTCCTGTGGTAGGATTGAATACAGGGCTAAACAACTCCTCAACAACTTTTTCAATAAAAAATTGGTCGTATTCTTGGCCAGCAGGCCTACAACTCCAACACATTTCTATGGCTCCGAAAATGGATTGTTGGTCAACGGGAATAAAATAAGGTGCCCGTGCCAACAAGGTATTTACATCATTCACCAAGGTATTAACGGTTGTTACATTGTCGGTTTTACGGAGGGTTTCTACCAGAGAGTGGCCGCTTTCGCTAAACAAAGTCGGCTGAGCGGTTTGCAAATCGTTTAATTTGTTTACCACCACTTCGCAAGACGATTTTGAACAACTTCTGAAAAATTTGACTACTTTTTCATCATTAAAATGGGTAATAAATGGAGGCTTATTCATATTGGTGTTTAACAACTCCCTGAAATCTGTGTACACTTTTTGGGTAGAAGCTCCTGCGGCTAAATTATAAAGACTAGGACCAACAGACTGGATAGCTGAGGCATACGTATTATCGTAACTTGAGGCCAGGGTTATAAATTGCTCGCATGAGGCTTGGTTACATAAAGTAAGTATTTGCCAGAGTAAGTCCATTTGTTCCTGACGTGTGATGTTAGTGGTTGGTATATTGGCTCCCGCACCATTTACTGCTGCTATTACTCCGTTATACAATGCATCGCTCAAATCGTTTATTAAATATATTTTAAGTTCTTTTGTTTTAATGAGTGTTGGTTCAAACAAGGCTTTAATATTATTGTTATAGTATGTTACAAATACTGGCATAATTTGTAAGCAAGCATCAACTGAAATCCCTCCTGAACCACCCCCACCAGTTCCCCCTCCTGTGCCAGTGCATTCTTCAGGGCTATCTGCCAATTCGCAACAGTTTAATTCCTTCAAATAATTGTTATTGGGGTCTATTTCTAAAGGTGCTGCTTTCAAAAGGTCTTTCATTAGCTGTTTAGCGCGTATATTACATCCGTTGTAGTAATCCCATAAATACTCATTTAGGATAGGATCATCAGAATAACCTAGATAATTAATTTCCCCGTTTTCCGCCTGCAATTGATTTAACCAATCATATTGTGCAGGAAATACGATATTATCTCTACAAGCATCTTTTAGGTTTTTATAGGTTTGGCACGTGTTTACAACTTGTTGTAAAAACTGAGAGGCTGATCCACCATCTATATCCTTAATCAAAGCCGGGCCATTACCATTGGTTAAATAGGCTATGGGATTTTGTTGGCTTAAAATATCATCACACAAACAATCTAAATAGTTGTACATGTTATCGTCAGAAACGTCATCAAAAAAAGGATTGGCTGGTGGTGCACTCAGTAACATCTGTGCGCCCAGTTTTGACTCAGAGGTGGCTATAATAAGAGGGGCATTTGCATAATTGTTGGTGTATACTGCCCTCTCTTCCAAAATAGAATTTGAGTATTGATAAGGATTAGCCAATGGTTTAACTTCATTTTGGGCCATTAAACTCAACTCTTTTAAACTTTTGGTTACCACTATTCCATAGGTTTGTGCATAGGTTTTAAAAATGTTTACATTTGTGGGAAATGTTTTGTATCCTATACATTTGGCCAAGTGTTGTTCGTAATCATCAAAAGAAAGGTTCATACCCAAGCGCCTGTTGAGGTAACGCACAATATCTTCTTCGGTTTTGCTTTTTTGGGCAAAATCCAACGGGTTAAAGCGGCTGTAGTCGTAAAAGGCATTGGCAGTTTGCGAGCAGTCTACACAGTTTTGGCACTTGCCGCTTTCGGGTACATCAGCAGCCAATAACTTGGCAGCCGTATTGGTAGCACTTGAGGCTGTTGAGCCAGCACAAGGTATCCCTTGAGGGTTATAACAGGTATCGGCATAAGGTGATGCGGTGGCGAAGTAATCATGTCCATAAGACCGCGGCATGGTAATGAGTAAATCGGAACAGAGTTCTTTATCATAAATAAATTTACCATTTTCTTGAGCTGTACGCATAATTTGCTCGAAAGAAACATTGGCACTGGTGTTTAATTTACCCGGTGCTACAGAACTTGCCCCCATAGGGAAGTTGATATCACAACCATCCCTGCAAACTTGCTTTAAACTGGCAATAATGTTATTCATGCTGGCTTCACTCAAGTTACAATTTTTCAGGTTTT
>RDYC01000065.1 GCA_004293295.1 Bacteroidota bacterium | reverse complement strand
TAAACGTTCAGCCTCTTGATTACCGGGATGATGCAAAACATCAAACGGTTTTACAAAAATGCTGTTACATCCCCCAATTGCTGCTGCCATGGTTGCTGTTGTTGCACGTAATACATTATTATACTCATCAAACCTTGTCATGTTCAGGCTTGACGTTTCTGCATGCAACAAGAGTGTTGTTTGTATACCATATTCTTTAAACAGCAACGCAAACACTTTTCTTATGGCACGTAACTTTGCTATTTCAAAAAAGTAATCACCACCAACAGCTATATTTAACTGCACTGTTTGGGGTGGTGTTTGTTGGTGGATAAGGTATTGCAACAACATGTTGGCATGACCCAGTAAACAACCTAACTCATAAGCTGGCGGAGCACCGGCCTGTTGATAGAGGTTACCATCTACACAAAGTGAACCATGCAGCAATGCCGCTTGTTGTAACTCTTTAAAATCACGCTCTTCATTATTTCGCCAATTGCCTGTTCGGAGCAAGTGTTCAATAGGGTCAACAGTAATAACAACAGGGACTTCATCAGTTGTTAACCCTTGTTGTTTGAGATAAGCACTAAGGTTAGCGGCAAAAACACCTACATCTCCATTAAGCACAAACTGGGTGCGGATATGCTGTAATTGAACCTGCTTGCAAAGTAGCTCTAGATTTACGTGAGCATGCACGTTACATATTAAAGCGGTGGCTCCGGTAGTTAATGCATACAGTATTTCCTTGTTCCCTTCTTCTTCGTTTGTCCCAACTATTTTGGCACAAATATCCCAATCAGTGTGATTAAACAGGGGTTTAAACTCCATACCGGCAGTAAAATCCTCTATGGTGTAGCATGGTGAAACCACAATACCATCTGGCGTGGTATAAGTAAGCGTCTCTTCATAACTCTTACCCTTTAAATCTTTAACAACCTGTTTTATCCACTGCTCTTTATTTACCGGAGCAAAAGACTCAAACAATTTTTTATAAGCCATACTAACCGTTATTAATCAAACAACAAGTGAAACTCTTTACGCAAAAAATCTAAAGCCTTATTGGTAGGGATATTATCCATTTTCATCATCACTTCAAAGATGGCCTTGCTTAAATCCAACCCCACTGAGTTGGGGCCTAACGAGCTGTAAGCTGTATTGATAATATTTATCATTTCTTCTTTGGCAATGCGCACCATTTGCCAAGCTTGAGGAGAGATATACACTTGCTGGGATACATTATGGTTAAACTCGTTATTAATATCTTCAATCAGCAATATTTTTAACTGGGTAGCACTAATGCCGGGCGTGCTTACCCTAAAAATTAAATTATTCGGGCTCATTCTTTCCATTAAAATCACAATTCTTTCATAGGCTTGCAACTTTAAGGGGGTAATCATTTTACTGTTTTCAATTTTCAATTCCATTTTTCGCCTCAAAAACTCATTGTCAAAAAAATTCTTCAATAAAAAGTGTACCACACCCAAAATTACCAGTGAAGGAATGATGTATTTAAACACTTCGAGCAACGAAAGCAAAAAATCCGGTTGATTCATATGTATTGTTAATTAGGTTGTTGTAAACAAAAAGGCGTTTACTTGACGGGCGAATTTACATACATTAACGGCTATTGCAAAAGGGTGTTTTTAAAATATGTCAATAATGATTTAAGCCTGTGTAAAGGTGGGTAACTATGTTTATTTAATACCAACTGTTATTTAATTTTGTTTAGTTAACATGAAAAAGGCCAAACAAAACATAATCAGTACAATAGGAAACGAACCAACAGAACTTGAACTGGAAGAAGAGTTAAAGCCGACACCTCAAAAAACCGAGAAACAAAAGGTTGAAGCCCCTAAAGGCCGGTTGGCATTTTTAAAAGACGAACGTTTTTTAAAAGTAACCGGATTGGTATTGTTGGTTTCTGCGGTATTTATGGCATTTGCCTTTGGGTCGTTTATTTTTAGTTGGCAGGTTGACCAAAACATTGCCAAGGGTATGCGTTGGGATGTATTTGTGGCAAACGATAGTGAGATTGCAGAAAATATATTGGGTAAGTTGGGCGCGCTAATTGCTTACTTTTTTGTTTATAAAGGTTTTGGGCTTTCCTCTTTTGCATTTGTATTGGTGCTTAGTTTATTGGGAATAAAACTGCTTACCGATACCACACCTTTACCTATTTTACGCACCATCCGTTATAGCTTTTTTGGAGTAATTTGGTTATCATTAACCTTGGGGCTTATTTTTAATGATGTTTGGCAAATTCTGGGAGGTGCTTTTGGCCACTTTGGAATTATTTATCTGCAAGGGCTTGTTGGTACTTTGGGTGTTTCTATCCTGCTGATTTTCTATCTGCTGGTATTTCTGGTGGTGGTATTTAACATCAAATTTTACCAACCTAAGCCGATAGAGGAACCCTCACTTCCTGTTGAAGAGCCAAATCTTGAGGATGATACGACCAGCAATATGGGTTCTATTACCATCAATCAAGCCATTGCCAATTCGCTTGCTGCTGATGAAACGCCTCTAAATCCTGACGATTTTGTGCTTACCGTTAAGGAAAATCATGTTGAGGTAATTGAACCACCTATTGAACCAATTCAAGAACCTGTGTTACCGGAGCCTGAAGAGCAGGCTGTTCCACTACCCGTTACTCTTCCAATTGCACCTGCTGTTGCTGCTATTTCTACACTTGCCGAAACCACTACAGGTGGTGTACTTACTACTGATAGTGGGCTTGTTTTAGAGGTACAAGAAACTCCGGAAGAAGATGAAGAGGTGATTGAGAAACCGGAATATGGCGGCATAGATACCGAATATGACCCCACACTTGACTTTAGTAACTACGAATTCCCTTCACTCGATTTGCTGAACGATTACGGAGGCGATAGTAAGTCAACAGTGGAAAGTTCGGAGTTGCAGATTAAAACCAAAATGATTGAGGATACCCTGAAAAATTACAATATCGGTATCAAAAAAATATCTGCTACTATTGGCCCAACAGTAACCTTATATGAGATAGTGCCGCAAGATGGTGTGCGCATTGCCAAGATTAAAAACTTGGAAGATGATATTGCTTTAAGTTTGGCAGCATTGGGCATACGTATCATAGCTCCAATACCCGGAAGAGGCACTATTGGCATTGAGGTACCTAATGAAAAACCCGCTATGGTGAGTATGCGAAGTGCATTAAGCAGTGCTCGTTTTCAAAATGCGGAGATGGATTTGCCCATTGCCTTTGGTAAAACCATACAAAATGAAGTGTTTGTAGCTGACTTGGCTAAAATGCCTCACTTGCTAATGGCCGGTGCTACCGGACAAGGAAAGTCGGTTGGGTTAAATGCCATATTGGTTTCTTTATTGTATAAAAAGCACCCTTCGCAAATTAAGTTTGTGTTGGTTGACCCAAAAAAGGTAGAACTGAGTATATACAAAACCATTGAGCGCCACTTCTTAGCCAAAATCCCTGGCGATGCCGATGCCATCATTACGGATACCAAGTTGGTGGTTAACACCTTAAACTCTTTATGCGTGGAAATGGATAGTCGCTACGATTTATTAAAAGATGCTCAGGTAAGGAATTTAAAAGAATACAATGCCAAATTTATCAGCCGGAGGTTGGTGCCAACGGATAAAATGCCTCACCGGTTTTTGCCTTATATTGTGGTGGTTATTGATGAAGTTGCCGACTTGATGATGACAGCCGGAAAAGAGGTTGAAATGCCAATTGCTAGATTAGCTCAATTGGCCCGAGCCATTGGTATACACTTAATTTTGGCCACACAACGCCCGTCAGTGAATGTAATTACAGGTATGATTAAGGCCAACTTTCCTGCACGTGTTGCCTTCCGTGTTTCTCAAAAAATAGACTCCAGAACGATTTTAGATGCTAACGGAGCTGACCAACTAATTGGTAAAGGAGACATGCTTTACACTGTTGGTAATGATTTGGTGCGTTTGCAATGTGCTTTTGTAGATACGCCTGAAGTGGATAAAATTGCCAATTTTATTGGGAGTCAACAAGGTAAGGAGCCTTACCAATTGCCAGAAGTAAAAATGGAAGAGGATGGCGAAAACGGCCCTGCGGAGTTTGACCCTCGCGAACGGGATAGTTTATTTGAAGAAGCGGCTCAAATTATTGTTCAACACCAACAAGGCTCAACCTCTTTGTTACAACGTAAACTTAACTTGGGTTATAACCGCGCGGGCCGACTGATTGACCAATTAGAAAGGGCTGGGATTGTTGGGCCATTTAAGGGCAGCAAAGCCCGTGAGGTGCTGGTGACTGATATTATGCAATTGGAAGATAAACTTGCAGAGTTGAGGGAAAGGGGATAGTCGGAAATTATCACACCAGCGAAAGGTAAAATTCAACACATTATCTATAATAGTGTTTTCCCTGCCAAAGTTTTACGGATAATCCCATTCTAGCATAATTGAAAAAATTATTTTAATTCATACCAATAGTTGGTACTTTTGATTAAAAATTTAGGTTATGGCAAAAAATACTTCTATGCTGCTTGGCGACTATTTTAATAATTTTATTAACCAACAGGTAAAATCGGGTAAATTTTCCTCGGCCAGCGAGGTAGTGCGAGCTGCTTTAAGAATGTTCGAAGAAGAAGAAGCTAAAAAAGCAGCACTTGTGAGCGAATTAAAAAAAGGAGAGAAGTCGGGATTTGCGAAAAACTTTAATCGAGAAACGTTTTTGAAAACAATTCATCAAAAGCATGTTTCAAAATAATGTCTTATAAAATTAGTAACGAAGCCAAAACCGACATTGAAAATATTTGGCTTTATACATTAGCAACCTGGTCGGTAGAACAAGCCGATAGATATTA